>JBJKSR010000054.1:0-6275 GCA_046703965.1 Gammaproteobacteria bacterium
CGTCCGCCGGGCGCGGTTTCCAGGTTCGGCCACCAGCGTCTCGAACGCAAGCTCGCCGTCGGCGACGGCACGCTCGGCCTCGCGCCGGGCGGCGGCAAGTTGCGGCGTGAGTCCCGCGCCCGCCGCGGCCGCCTCGAACGCGGCTTCGAGGTAGAGCCCGGTGGCCAGGACGGCGCGGGCGAAGGTCGCGGGCAGGCGGTGGCTCACCCAGTCGGGCCAAAGCAGCACGGCGCCGGCGATGGAGAGCACGATGCCCGCGATCGTTTCCGCGATGCGTTCCAGGGCGAAATGCCAGCCTTGTCCCGGCGCGTGCATCGCCAGCAGGATGACGATGAGCGGGGTGAGGCAGGCGACGAAGAATCCATAGCCCACGCGCACCATGAAACTGGTGAGGAATACGAACACCGCAAGCGCCGCCTGCAGCGCCGCGGCATTCGATGTCAGGGACAGGATCGCGGCCGCAATCAGCACGCCGGCCAGCGTGCCGGCGGCCCGGATCAGCGCGCGGCCGCGGGTCGCCCCGAAGTCCGGCTGCATGACCACCAGCACCGTCAACGGCAGCCACATGCCGTGTGGGAATCCCCAATACAGCTCGATTGCGGTGGCGACGGCGGCCACCGTGCCCAGGCGCAGGGCATGGCGGAACAGCGTCGAGCGGTCGCGGACTTGCCGCGCCACCAGGTGCCCTATCTCGAGGAGCCGACCGCGGAGTACCAGATGCGGGAGCCAACGGTCGCGGTAGCGGCCCGAACCGGCGAAGAAAGCGCAGACCTCGGCCAGTTCGTCCATATAGAGTCCGCTTTTCCCGAATATCCGCAAACCCGCCGCCTGCGCCTGGTCCGTTTCGCGGTGACGTGCGGCGCAGTCCGGCAGCCGCTCCCGGGTTACCGTCAAATCGCGCGCCGGGCGCCAGGCCCGCGACTCGACCACGGCTCGCGCCGCCTCGTTCACGTTGGCGGCGAGCGCGCTGACCGTGGCATCGAAGGCGCTCCGCAGGGCGGGGTCGGCGGCCAGTGCGGTGCGCATTTCGGTCAGTCCCATGGCGAAGGCGGCCAGGCGTGACGCGATCCGCACCACGACGAAAAGCCGGGTGAGCGTGGCGTTATTGGCGGGGACCATGGCCCGCGTTGCATCGAGGGCGGCCCGGGCACTTTCGACGGCGGCGCGCGCCTCACGCTCCAGGCCGCGCGACGGGTCGTCGCCGGTCGCGACGGAGGCCAGCAGCCGGGCGGCGCTGTCGAGAGCGGAACCGGTCTCGCGCTGCAGGGCGAGGTACGGGCGCAGTCGCCAGGAGGCGAGGGCCAGCAGGAAGGTCCACACGCAACCGGCGAAAAACCAGCCCGTGTGACCCAGGGCGGTCAGCGGCGGTGCCGCCGTGAGCGTGCCCATCAGGTAGGAGACGGTGACCACCAGTCCGAGCAGCGCACCGCGGGGCCCGATGGCCCGCAGCAGCCCGCCGAGGAAGGCGAGGCCGAAAACCAGGAGGCCGGCGGCCCACCAGGGTGCCGCGGTCTGCGTGCCCAGCCAGTAGATTTCCGGCACAACGAAGGAGACCAGGATGATGCTGAGCAGGCGGTCGCGGTACGGGCCGCTGCCGTCCGCCAGCACGACCTGCAGTGCGCCTACGACCCACAACAGGCCGGCCGTGGGATGCCCGAGCGCACTGAGCACGGCGAGCGGTACGGACAGGGCGAGCACCGCGCGCACGGACTGGCCGACCGCAATCTGGTTCGGGGGCAGCGCGAGGCGCGCCCTCAGCCAGGCAGCCGGGCCGCGGGACCCGCTCGGGGCGTATCGCTCGATCATGGCCGGCTGCGGTGCTCCGTGGTTACCCGGCAGATTCTATACAGGAGGCCGGCAGCGGATAAAATGGGACTGATTTGACTGGAACAAACGTATGACCAAGCCCCCCGATCCCGGCGATTACGTGCATCGCCACCGGGAAGCGATCCGCTGGGGCGACATGGACTCCTTCGGCCACGTCAACAACGTGGAATTCTTCCGCTATCTCGAAAGCGCACGCGTCGAGTACGCCATGACCGTGCTCGCCGACGAGGTGCGGGCGAGCGGGGAGAACATCATCCTCGCGGACCTGCACTGCTCATTCCAGCGCCAGTTGCGGTGGCCGGGGGCGGTCGACATCTACACCCGCGCCGTCCGCGTGGGGCGAACCAGCATCGTGCTGCACCAACTCATGTGCCTGGCCGACACCCGCGACATCGTCGCCGCCGCGGATACGGTCCTGGTGTGGTTCGATTTCGCGGCGCAGCGGCCTGCGCCGGTGCCGGACAATATCCGCCGGCGGATCGGCGGCTACGAGCGTACGTCGCCGGATGGACTGTAAGGGCGCCGCGGGCTGGTAGAATCGTAGCCGGTGCCCAACAGCAGGCCGTCATGAGCGAGCCTCGACGCGAAATCACGATCGACGTCGACAACGAGTTCCTCGCCGAGGAATCCGAACCGGACTCCGACCGCTACGTCTTCGCCTATACCGTGACGCTGGCCAACACCGGCGACGTCAGCGCGCGCCTGCTCACGCGGCACTGGGTGATCACGAACTCCGACGGCCTGGTGCAGGAAGTGCACGGTGAAGGTGTGGTCGGCGAACAGCCCTATCTCCCGCCGGGCGGCAGCTTCCGCTACACGTCGGGCGCGGTGCTGGAGACGCCGGTAGGCACGATGCACGGAAGCTACCAGTGGGTGGGCGACGACGGGGTCGCTTTCGATGCCCCGATTCCCATGTTTCGTCTGGCGGTGCCGGGACTGCTGCATTAACAACGGTGTGACGATATGGCTGTCTTCGCCATAGGCGACGTTCAGGGCTGCGCCGACGCCCTCAAGCGGTTGCTGGAACGGGTGCGCTTCGACCCGGCGGACGACCGGTTGTGGTTCGCGGGCGACCTGGTGAACCGAGGTCCGCAGTCGCTGGAAGTGCTGCGTTTCGTACGCGGCCTCGGCGAGTCTGCAGTTTCGGTGCTCGGCAACCACGACCTGCACCTGCTGGCCATGTCGCAGGGCGTGCGCGCGGTCTCGCAGGCGCTCGCGCCGGTGATACACGCCGAAGACGGCCCGGAGCTGATCGACTGGCTGCGTGCCCGGCCGCTCATGCACCACGATCCCCGCCTCGGCTACGTGCTGGTCCATGCCGGCATGTACCCGGCCTGGACACTCGAGCAGGCGGCGGAGTATGCCCGCGAAGTCGAGCGCGCGCTCGCGGGCGACGAGTATGCCGATCTTCTCGGGGGCATGTACGGCAACAAGCCGCGTCGCTGGTCGAACGACCTGACCGGCATCGACCGTCACCGCACGATCATCAACATTTTCACGCGCATGCGGTTCGTGAAACCGGACGGAACGCTCGACTTCCAGCACAACGGTCCGCCGGGCTCGCAGCCGAAGGACCTGATGCCGTGGTTCCTCGCACCGGGGCGGCGCAACGCCGAAGAGCACATCCTGTTCGGGCACTGGTCCACGCTGGGCGAAGTCGACGTACCCAATGTCTATCCCCTGGATACCGGATGCGTGTGGGGCGGCGACCTGACCGCCATGCGCCTCGACGGCGAGGGCGGTTGGATCGAGATCCCCTGCCCGGAGTACAAGAAGCCGAAGTAACGCCCGTCGCCGCCGGAAAGAACAACCACTCACAACGGCGCAACGCCGCAACGAGGAAGAACTCTCGCAGAAGCGCAAAGACCGCAGAGCATGGAATACAAGTACCCCTCGCTCCGTATTCCCTGCGCAGCCTTTGCGCCTCTGCGAGAGTCTTTCCCGTGTCCACGCGATTCCAGGAAGATCCCCCTCCGGCTCTCCCTTCCTGGCTATGCGAGCAAGCGAGAGTCATTTCAGTTTTCTTGGCGGTCTTGGCGCCGTTGCGAGAGATCTTTCCGATTACGGCCCGAGATGCCCGCCGATGCTAAGATTTGGCGCATGAGCGAACAGAACCTCGCGGGCTTCCACGCCCTGGTATGCGGCGCGAGCCGCGGCATCGGACGGGCCTGTGCCGAGGCGCTGGCGGCGCGCGGCGCGCAACTCACGCTGGTAGCGCGAAACGCGACGGCGTTGGAGCAAGTGCGAGACCAACTGCACGCCGGCAACGGCATCGAACACGCGGCCCTTGCCATCGACCTCGACGATACCGCCGCCCTGGCCGGGCGCCTGGCCGCGGTCGAGCGGCCCGTGCATATCCTGGTCAACAATGCGGGCGGTCCGCCGGGCGGTCCGCTGATCGAGGCAGAAGCGGACGAATTCCGCAAGGGCTTCGAGCGCCTGCTCATCGCCGCCCACCTGATCACCCGGGAACTGGTGCCCGGCATGCGCCGGGCCGACTACGGGCGCATTGTCAACATCATCTCGACCTCGGTGCGCGAACCCATCCCCGGCCTCGGGGTGTCCAACACCATTCGTGCCGCCTGCGCGGGCTGGGCCAAGACCCTGTCCCGAGAACTCGCCCCTTACAACATCACGATCAACAACGTGCTGCCCGGCTTCACCGCGACCGACCGGCTGGCGTCGCTCTTCGCGGCGCGTGCCGAGCGCTCCGGACGCCCGCCCGAGGAGGTCGAACGCGAGGCTCTGGCCGGGGTGCCCGCCGGACGCTTTGCATCGCCCGGGGAAATCGCGGCGGCCGTGGCGTTCCTCGCCGGTCCCGACGCGGGCTACATCACGGGCAGTTCGCTCGCGGTGGACGGCGGCCGCCTGCACGGGATCTGATGGAGCGCTTCGCCAACTTCGTCAATGGCGAATTCGTCGATCCCCGGGACGGCGGATGGCTGCCGGTCCACGAGCCGGCCACCGGGCAGGCGTATGCCGAGGTCGCCGATTCCGGGGCGGGAGACGTCGACGCCGCGGTGGAAGCCGCGAAGGCCGCTTTCCCGGCCTGGGCGGCACTGGACGGCGCCGAGCGGGGCCGCTGCCTGGAGCGCATGGCCGCCGGGATCGAGTCGCGACTCGACGAGCTGGTCACACTGGAGAGCCGTGACAACGGGAAGCCCGAAGCGCTCGCGCGCCGCGTGGACATCCCGCGGGCGGCGCTCAACCTGCGCTTCTATGCGGCGGCGGCCAGCCAGTTCGCCAGCGAGGCGCACCCGGCGCCGGGCGCGCTCAACGTCACGCTGCGCAACCCGGTGGGTGTCGCCGGCTGCATCTCGCCCTGGAACCTGCCGCTGTACCTGTTTACCTGGAAACTGGTGCCCGCGCTGGCCGCAGGCTGCACGGTGGTGGCCAAGCCCTCCGAGTTCACGCCCGCCACCGCGACGCGGCTGGGGGAGATCGCCCGTGATGCGGGGTTGCCGCCGGGGGTGCTCAACATCGTTCATGGCCGTGGAGACCCTGTCGGGCGCGCGCTCGTGGAGCATCCCGGGGTTCCGGCGATTTCCTTCACCGGCGGCACGATGACCGGCGCCGACATCGCGACCCGGGCCGCGCCGAAATTCAAGAAGCTGTCGCTGGAGCTGGGCGGCAAGAACCCGACCCTCGTCTTCGCCGACTGCGACTTCGAGGCGGCGCTTGCCGGCGCCCTGCGCGCGGCATTCACCAACCAGGGCGAAATCTGCCTGTGCGGTTCGCGCATCCTGGTCGAGCGCCCGCTCTACGAGCGCTTCCGCGACGAGTTCGTGACCCGGGCGAAGGCGCTGAAGGTCGGCGATCCGCGAGATGCGGCGACCGACGTCGGCGCGCTGGTCTCGAGACCGCATTACGAGAAGGTGCTGGCCTGTATCGACCGCGCCCGCGGGGAAGGGGCGAAGATCCTCTGCGGCGGCGAGGCGCTTGCGCTGCCCGGTCGCCTGAAGGACGGGTGGTTCGTCGCGCCTACCGTCATCGACGGGCTCGACAGCGGCGCGCGCACCAACCAGGAAGAGATCTTCGGTCCGGTGGTCACGCTCATGCCGTTCGATAGCGAGGATGAGGCGCTGGCGATCGCCAACGACGTGCGCTACGGTCTGGCCGCGTCGCTGTGGACGGAGAACCTCGGCCGCGCGTTGCGCGTCGCCGGGACCTTGCAGGCGGGCCTGATCTGGGTGAACTGCTGGATGCTGCGCGACCTGCGCACGCCCATGGGCGGCGTCAAGGATTCGGGCGTCGGCCACGAGGGCGGCTTCGAGTCGATGCGCTTTTTTACCGAGGCGCGCAACCTCTGCCTGAAATACTGAGCCGCCTCAGTCCGCCAGCGCCCTGAGCAGGCCGGGGAGCGCGACCGCCAGCGCGGCCCGGTCCTCCGGATCCAGGGCGGCGACCGCGGCCGACAACGGGGCGGCCAGGCGCGCGCGATCCTCGGC
>JBJKSR010000055.1:0-2959 GCA_046703965.1 Gammaproteobacteria bacterium
GGCCCAGGCTGTCTTCGCGAAAGCCCCGCAGGGAGTCCGGGCCGCCCAGGAAGAAGTTGCGGTACGGTGGCAGGGCGGTGCTGGAGCCGAGGGCGCGACCGTAATGGACCTGCAGACGGGAGCTGAACGGAAGGAACGAGAGATGGGGAATGCGGAAGTACTGTTGGTATTCGGCGGCGGCGATGTCGTACTGCACTTCGCTGCCGGGGGCCGTGATGGTGTCGTCGAATGCGAGCCGCAGACCCTTGTCCGCGAACAGTGTTCGGTTTCGGGTATCGATTTGCCAGCCGAAATCAAGCTCGACGTCGGTGAAGTGGGTGCCGTAGAGGTAGTACTCGCTCATGCTCTGGCTGGTCCCGGTTCCGGTACTGCTCCTGTAGAAAACGTCGTTGATGTAGCTCGCGCCGTTGTTCTGGACCCACCACAAGGCCTGGGACGAGGCGCTTAAGCTGCTGGCCAGCATGTCCGCCTGCACGATATTGGCGCCGAAGTGCACTGTTTGAAACAGTGAGATCGGGTAGCCGAAGGCGCCTCCGAGCGTCAGTGCATTCGTGGAGAGTTGCGAAGCGTATTGGATCAGTCGGGAGGTATGCTGATAACTGAAATTCTCCGTCAGCGACAGGCCGCTGGCCGTGGCGTACGGGTTTGTGTGTGAGTGGGAATAGGAGCGGAAGTAGGCGCCGCCGGAAAGGTCGGCCGACACGCTCTCCCCACTCCCGAGGAAATTGGCGTCCGTGAAGTTTCCATTGAGCATCAGCCCGTACGCTTCCGAATAGCCTAGGCCGCCGGACAGTTCCACGGCCGAACCGGCTTTGACCTTGTAGTTGACGTCGACCTCGTCGGGGGATCCGGGCACGCGGTTCTTGGAGTAGCTGACGCTCTTGACGTACGGCAGGCGCTGCAGGAACAGCTTGCCGCGCTCGAGCGCGATGTTGGACAGCCAGCCGCCCTCGAGCTGGCGGAGCTCGCGTCTGAGCACCACGTCATCGATCGAGGTTTCCCCCGAGATCGTGATCTTGCGCACGTAGACGCGGTTGCCCGGGTCGACGAAGAAGGTGAGCTCGACCTTGTGGGTCTTGTTGTCCGGTGTCGGAACCGGATCGACCTTCGCGAACGCGTAGCCGTACTCGCCCAGGCGGTCCTGGATGAGCTTCTGGGTGTCGGTGATCCGCTGCCGGTTGAACACCTCGCCCGGGTGCACCACCACCAGCTGCTCGAGCTGGCTCTTGGGCACCACGAACGTGCCGGCAAGCTTGACCTTGGAGACGCGGAAGACCTCGCCCTGCTTGATGCTGACGTTGATGTAGATGTTCTTCTTGTTCGGACTGATCTGCACCTCGGTGGAGCGGATCAGGAAGTTCGCATAGCCGCGGTCCATGTAAAAGTTGCGCAGCCGCTCCAGATCGCCCTTCAAGGTCTCGCGTGAATAGCGGTCGTCATGCCGGTACCAGGACAGCCAGTTCGGCGTCTTCAGGTGAAAGTGCTTCAGAATCTCCTTCTGGGGGAAGCGGGTATCGCCCACGATGTTGATCCGGCGGATCACCGCGCGCGAGCCCTCGTTGATCTTGATCTTGATCTTCACCCGGTTGTCGGTGTCCGGGATCACCTGGGTGTCGATACGCACCCCGTACTTGCCGCGGCTGTAGTACATGTGGGTGAGGTACCCGGTGACCTGATCGAGCACCGAGCGGTTGAAGATCTTCCCCGGCGCCAGCCCCACGTTGCGCAGCGACTTCATCAGATTCTTCGTCTTGATCGCCTTGTTGCCCGTGACCTGGAAACTTTCAATCGACGGCCGCTCGAGCACCACCACGATCAGCGTGTTGCCCTGGCGGCGCATCTCCACGTCGCGGAAGAAGCCCGTGGCGTACAGCGCCCGGATCGCCTCGCCGATCTTCGCCGGCGTCACCTCATCGCCGATATCGATCGGCAGGTAGTTGAACACCGTGCCCTCGGAGATCCGCTGCAGACCCTCCACCTTGATATTGCCCACGGTGAAATCCGCCGCCCGCGGCGAGATGTTGCCCTGTGCGAGGGCGAACGCGGAATGGACGGCGAGCATCGCTGCAAGCAGTGCCATGCGCAGTGCCCTGCGGCCCATCATGGGCCGGCTACCGGATGTATCGCGTTGTGGCACATTTGCCCTCAATTTCCTGCCTCGATCACGTATGTTTCCCCCGGAGTCCCCGCCCTGCGGCGCGGGGACGTGCGGACCTCGCATGGGGTCCGGCTCTAGTTTGTGCAATCGTCAGCTGAACTGGCGCGCGATGTCATTGAACACCGCCACTCCCATCAGGAGAATCAGCAGTGCGATTCCCACTTGCTGGCCGATGATTTGCGCGCGCTCGGACAACGGCGCACCCTTGGCCCACTCGATGAGCTGAAAGACGATCTGCCCCCCGTCGAGAATCGGAATCGGCAGCAGATTAAGAAAACCCAACTCCATCGAAATGAACACCAGGAACTCCACGAACGAGCCGACGCCGGCGCTGGCGGACTGGCCCGCATCCTCGGCGATCGTCAGCGGTCCACCCAGATTCTTGATCGACACCCGCCCGAGCGCCATCCGCCACAGCAGCCGTGTCTGAAACGCCGTCAGGCTCCAGACCCGCGCGGCGGCATGTCCCAGCGCCGCAAGCGGCCCGAGCGGCGCCCGCTCAACCATGCCGGGCGGCAGGCTCGCCGGCGGCCGGCTTTCCACCTCGATCCCGACCCGGCCGATCTGGCGTCCGTTGACGGTCACGCTCGCCGGCGTCAGCGTCACGGTATGCTCGGCCTGCCCGCGCCGATACGTGAGGCTGACCGCCTTGCCCGGATCCGGCCGCAGCGCCTGGACCACGTCCTCGGCATTCCGCATCGTGCGCCCGTCGATCGCGACGATCCGATCGCCGGCGCGCAGGCCCGCCCGGGCCGCCGGCTCACCCGAAAACACGCGGGTCAGCACCACCGTGTAGACGGG
>JBJKSR010000056.1:0-3158 GCA_046703965.1 Gammaproteobacteria bacterium
GACTATACACGACCTTAAATGATAAGGCAACGACTCAACCGTTGAAACCCTCGGCGAACTTCTGGACTGCGGCGCTGGTGAAGCCGAACTTAACCTGCGTTGCCTTGAACAGCGCGTGCCCGTTCCCTGTTCGGGATCCGCTTGCCCTCGTCGTCGACGCCCAAGGATTTCGGCATGGCGCGGGCGCGCCGCCAGGCGCGGCTCTCGCGCATCAGCTTCAACCGCCGCAGGCTCTCGCCCAGCGAGGCGTTGTAGATGTTGCGCTCCGCATCCAGCCGCACGTCCAGTTCACACACGCCTCCGCCGCCGTGGTCCCGACCGGAAATTCAGCGATGAACGAGGGGGGTTTCAACGGTTGAGTCGTTGCCTTATCATTTAAGGTCGTGTATAGTCATGTCCATGAAGCTAGCGGATTGGGCCAGAAGCCAGGGCATCAGCTATCTCACCGCGTACCGTTGGTTCCGCAACGGCACGCTGCCGGTCCGATCACGCCAGATGCCGACCGGCACCATTCTCGTTGAGGTGGATGATTCTGGTTCAGCAAAGCCGGGTCCGGAACGCCGCGGATCAAGTGACGTGGCGCTGTACGCGCGGGTCTCCGGCCACGACCAGCACGACGACTTGGAGCGCCAGCTCCAGCGTCTGCGAGACCATGCACGGGCCAACGGTCTGGCCATCGGCCGAGAAATCAAGGAGATCGGCTCCGGCCTCACTGGCCACCGGAAGAAGCTTGCCGCGCTGCTCGCGGACCCGTCCGCAACGACCATTCTGGTTGAGCACCGTGACAGGCTGATGCGGTTTGGTGCCGATTACGTCGAGGCCGCTCTGGCCGCGTCCGGGCGGCACCTGGTCGTCCTCGACGAAGCTGAGATGAAGGACGACCTGGTCCATGACATGATCGACGTGATGACCAGCTTCTGCGCACGGCTTTATGGCCGGAGGTCCGCCGGGCGGCGCGCCTTGGCCGGGGTTTCGGCCATGGAGACAAGCTCGTGACGGCCACGCACGAGACCATGGTGCTGGCGTGCGGGTCGGCGCTGCCACAGGGTGTGACGCTGGAGCAGGCGCTGGGCGACATCGCCGCGCACATGGCTGGCGCCGCGCACGTTTACTTCGTCGAGCGGCACGTCCACGGCACGCCGTGGAAGGACTTGAAGAAGAGCCTCTCCGACAGGTTCGGTCTGACCGACCGCCAGATGTCCTCGGTCGCATTCCTGGTCGACGGAAAAACCGTTGGAATCCGGGAGAGTCTGAAGACCCGCCAACGTCAGTTGGAATGGCGCATCGCCTCCGCTGAGAAGACCGTCGTCAAATGGGAGAAAGCGGTCGCCTCCGAATTGGCCAGGGACGCGAAGCACCGCGAGTGGCGCGCCACGTGCGACGCCGCGGTGGCGGCCGGCAAGAAGGCATCAACCAAACCGAAGGTGCTGAGGGACTTCCATCCGCGCGGTTCCGCCGACAAGCGGGCGATGCTGCGCACAAAGGTCCACCACAAAAAGCGCTATGTCGCCGATTTGCGACAGCGGCTTGCGGCGGTCTCCCGCGACATCGAGGAGGGCCGTATCCGCCTGTGTTTCGGCTCGCGCGGCCTGTTCATGGAACAGTTCCATCTGGTGGAGAACGGCCACGCCGACCACAGTGCATGGCGCGCGGCGTGGCGCGGCGCGCGCACATCTGAAATCTCCTGTATCGGCTCCAAGGACGAGACGTACGGTAGCCAGACCGCGTCGTGGCTGGGCGACGGTAAGATGCGCCTGCGCGTTCCTCCGGCCTTGGAGCAAAGATTCGGCAAGCATCTGGTGCTTCTGCTCAAGCCGTTCCGTCGTGACGGTGTACAGGCCCGCGTGGAGCACATCGCCTGGCGCGCGGGAGCTGGCAAGGACAGGCCGGGACGTGCGACGCAGGGGCTCTCCTGGCGGCTCGTGCGGCGCAACACCCAGCGCGGCGAGACGTGGGTCGCCCAGGTCACCTACGACGACGCCGCGGCGGACCTCGTTTCGGACGCCCGCCTGGGTGCCTGGGGCATCGACCTGAACGCTGACCATCTGGCCATGACGCGGGTGGATCGCTTCGGGAACCCGGTGGAACGCAGGACTTTCCCGCTCAACCTGAAGGACAAGTCGGAGGGGCAAATCGCCGCCCTCCTGGGCGAGGCGGCGGCGTGGGCGGTCGCGACCTGCATCCTGCCGGATCAGGTCGGCCCGGCCGGCGCGCCCGTCCGTGTGGCCCTGCCGCTCGTCGCCGAACGGCTCGACTTCCAGGCGAAGCGGGCGACGCTGCGCGAGCGCGGAGCGCGTTACGCCCGCATGCTGTCGCAGTTCGCCTATTCGTCGTTCAATACCTTGCTGGACCGGCGCGCGTGCGCGCTGGGCGTCGAGGTGCGCCGGGTCAACCCGGCGTTCACCTCCGTCATTGGCCAGGCCAAGTTCGCGCTTGGCTACGCCATGTCGGCCCACCATGCCGCGGCCTGCGCCATCGCGCGCCGCGGCCTCGGTTTCTCCGAGCGGGTCGCCCGGAGGAGAACCAGCCTATGCGATGAGGCTGGAGGAGTGTCCCGTCCATCCGGAAACGCCTTCCCCTTGCCTGCAAGGACCAGGGGCAAGCACGTCTGGAGCGACTGGCGGCGGCACTCGAGCGTGCTGGGGAAGGCCAGACGAGCGGCCCGAACCCCGGTGGACGAGGCGGGCGGGCGGCGCTTGCGCCGCACCGATCCGCGCGGCAACGGCGTCCGGCATTGGGCCGGGCGTGAACGCGCCGCACGGGACAACCGCCGAGCGGCCCAAAGCCGCCGTCAGCCAGCGAAGCCGTTCCGCTGGCGTGCAGTCGCCTCCCGGCGACTGTCATAGCTGATAATGCTCGGTGAACGGTCTTGCGGTGCGGCATCAGACGTTCGGAGATGCGAACGGGCAGCCAATCTAGATCACATCCATTCGACATACAAACTTATCGCGCCTGTGGCGCGAGCGCAGCTCACCCCATGGCTGAAGCGAGGGGCTTGCGCGGCGCAATTGGTCATCACTACTGCGCAGTGGCTGAGCCGCGTTTCTGCGCACAAGCCGATTGCAGATCAGCTTCAGGCCTGTCACTTTTCGGCTACAAGAAACAAAGGTGTGGGACTGGGGAAATAATGACAAAAGCCAAAAGGCCGAGGGGATTCT
>JBJKSR010000057.1:0-3484 GCA_046703965.1 Gammaproteobacteria bacterium
TCTTGGCGGCGACCGCCATGTAGACCACCGCCTCGGCGATCATCAACTCGCCCTCGGGGCTGCCCAGCCGCTCGTAGGCGCTCCAGGCATCGAGCGCGATCCCCAGCGCGCGCGGATCGGCCAGGCCGATGTCCTCGCTCGCCATGCGCACCACGCGGCGCGCGATGTAGAGCGGATCCACCCCGCCCTCCAGCATGCGGGCCAGCCAGTACAGCGCGGCGTCGGGCGAGGAGCCGCGCACCGCCTTGTGCAGGGCCGAGATCTGGTCATAGAACAGGTCCCCGCCCTTGTCGAACATCGCGAGCCGCTCGCCCAGGAGGGCATGGAAGCCTTCGGTGTCAAGCTTCTCGGTGGTATGCGCGGCCGCCACCGCCTCCAGCAGGTTGAGGGCCCGCCGTGCATCGCCGCCGGCGGCCGCCGCGATGTCGCTGCGCCAGGCGGCGGGGATGGCGTCTTCGCCCAGGCCCAGCCCGCGTTCGCTGTCCGTGAGCGCACGCAGCAGGATGGTTTCCAGCGCCGCCTCGTCGAGCGCGGCGAGCTTCACCACCTGGCAGCGCGAAAGCAGGGCGCCGCGCACCTCGAACGAGGGGTTTTCCGTGGTGGCGCCGATCAGGGTCACGGTGCCGTGCTCGACGTGCGGCAGCAGCGCATCCTGCTGGGCCTTGTTGAAGCGATGGATCTCGTCGAGGAACAGCACCACCGCGCGGCCCTCGGCGCGGAGCTGCTCCGCGGTCTCGATCACGGCCTTGACGTCCTTCACGCCGGCCGTCACCGCCGACATCGGAAACAAGCGCGCCTCGTGCGCGGCGGCCAGCAAGCGCGCCAGCGTCGTCTTGCCGCTGCCGGGCGGTCCCCACAGCACGAGCGAGGGCAGCAGCCCACCGGCGAGCGGACGGGCCAGCGTGCCGTCGGGGCCGATCAGTGCGTCCTGGCCGACCACTTCGCCCAGCTCGCGCGGGCGCATGCGCTCGGCGAGAGGCGCCCTATCCGCCACGCGGCACCCTCCTCATCGTCTCCGGACGGCTAACCGCGGAGAGCACAGAGAACACGGAGGGCTGACGACCATATGAATTTTCAATCTCCGTGAACTCTGTGCGCTGTGTGCGCTCTGTGGCAAATATCCTTCGGGCTAGTCGCCACCGGTGGTGGCGGCGGGACTCTGCTGATGGACGACATCCACGCCGGGCGGCGGGGTGAACTTGAACAGGCCCGGATCGAGCCGCACGTTGCGCTTGAGATCGCTGAACACGATGCGCGTGGTCTGCCCGAGCTTCGAATCCAGGGTGAGCGCCTTGAGCCGGCCCCGGGCATCGAGCCCGACCTGCATCGCCGTGTAATCGCTTTCGGCGTTCAGCGGCACCAGCCGCACCCAGTCCAGCCCGCCGTGCCTGCCGGCGTCGCTGACCTTGAACTGGTCTTCCACCTTGCTGTTTCCGGCCAGCAGGGCCGCCGGCCCGGCGGCCAGCGCCCGGCTCTCGGGGCGCACCGTCACCTGCTGAAGACCCGGGTCGTACAGCCACAGCCGATGCCCGTCGGCGACGATCAACTGCTTGTAGGGCTTTTCATAGCTCCAGCGAAAGCGGCCGGGCTTGCTGATCGCCAGCGTACCCGAGGATTGCTTGACGGTCGCCGCGTTTGCGTTTTTCACCGTCTCCGAGAAATGCGCGGTCAGCGTCCGGGTCTGGCTGAACAGGGCATCGAGGCGCTGCGCGGGAGCCGCCGGGGTAGCGGCCCGGGCGCCGGCGGCGGCCAGCACGAGTGCGAAGGCGACAGTCATCAGAAGCGGTCGGGCCATGGGATCTCCTATTCCGGCGGCGGTGCGGCTATGACCTCGCGGCTGCCGTTGGGTTGCAGGGGGCCGACGATGCCGACGCGCTCCATCTGCTCGACCAGGCGGGCCGCCCGGTTGTAGCCGATGCGCAGGCGGCGCTGCACGGCCGAGATCGAGGCGCGCCGGGTCTCGGTCACGATGCGCACGGCCTCGTCATAGAGTGGGTCGTCCTCGTCGCTGGCGGCGGCGCCTGCCGCCCCGGCCATGCCGCCGCCCTCTTCCGCCGGCTCGAGCACGGCATCCAGGTAGGCCGGTTCACCGGATTCCCGCAGCCAGCCGGTCACCTTGTGCACTTCGGCATCGCTCACGAACGCGCCGTGCACCCGCTGCACGAGCGAGGTCCCCGGCGGCAGGAACAGCATGTCGCCGTTGCCGAGCAGGGATTCCGCCCCCATCTGGTCGATGATGGTGCGCGAGTCCACGCGCGCCGACACCTGGAAGGCGATGCGCGCGGGGATGTTGGCCTTGATCAGGCCGGTGATCACGTCCACCGAAGGTCGCTGCGTGGCCACCAGCAGGTGGATGCCGGACGCCCGCGCCTTCTGCGCGAGCCGCGCGATCAGCTCCTCCACCTTCTTGCCGGTCACCAGCATCAGGTCGGCCAGCTCGTCGATCACGACGACGATGTTGTAGAGCGGCTCGAGCTTGGCCCGCTCGCCGTTCTCGTCGGGCTCCGACAACGGATCCGGAATGCTCTCGCCCTTCTTCGCCATCTCGCGCAGCTTGCGGTTGTAGCTCGCGAGGTTGCGCACGCCCGCGGCCGCGAGGCGCCGGTAGCGGCGATCCATCTCCGCCACGCACCACTTCAGGGCCACCCCGGCGTCGCTCATGTCGGTCACCACCGGCGTCAGCAGGTGGGGTATGCCGTCGTATACGGACAGCTCGAGCATCTTGGGATCGATCAGGATCAGGCGCACGTCCTCGGGCGAGGACTTGTAGAGCAGGCTCAGGATCATGGCGTTGATCGCCACCGACTTGCCGGACCCGGTGGTGCCGGCGATCAGCAGGTGCGGCATGCGCCCGAGGTCGGTGATCACGGCCTGGCCGGAGATGTCGCGCCCCAGCGCCAAGGTCAGTTTCGACGTCGAGCGCTCGTAGGCCTCGGAACGCAGGATCTCGCCGAAGGTGACCAGTTCGCGCGTCTCGTTCGGCACTTCCAGGCCCACCACCGTCTTGCCGGGGATGATCTCCACCACGCGCACGCTGACCGCCGACAGCGCGCGGGCCAGATCCTTCGCAAGCTGCGAAATCTGGCTCACCTTGACGCCGGCGGCAGGCTGCAGTTCGAAGCGGGTGATGACCGGGCCGGCATGCACCGCCACCACCTCGACGTCCACGCCGAAATCGCGCAGCTTGATTTCCACCAGCCGCGACATGGCAGTCAACGCCTCCTTGCTGTATCCCTCGGCATGCTCCGGCGGCGGATCGAGCAATTCCAGTGAAGGCAGCCCCCCGGCGACCGGCTTGGGCGTGAACAGGGGTTTCTGGCGCTCGCGCTCGGCGCGCGGGCTCGGCGGCACCACCTTGACCGTGGGTTCGATGCGGGGCTCGGGCCGGCTCTCGCGCCGCACCCGCTCGCGCGCCACCTTCTCGCTGCGCCGCTCGCGCGCCGTGCGCCCCTCGCGCATTTCCCGCCGGCGCGCGTAACGGGCC
>JBJKSR010000058.1:0-19418 GCA_046703965.1 Gammaproteobacteria bacterium
TCTCACGCCCGGTCGTCGGCTGGGTCACGTTACCCACCGTGTTGCCTTCGGAAATCAGCGGGTCGGGAGACGAGAAGCCGTCCAGCTCATCGTACTCGTAACCAGCCGCGAAGTTCCAGGGGCCGGCATACCAGCAGTTCCAGAAGCTGCCCGACTGGCCCGCGTTGTAATCGCGCATGGTCTGGTCGGTCACGTCGTGCGCCGTGAACATCACGTAGTTGAGCTGGTCCGGCGTCTGGTTGAACGTGCTGTGGAACATGTCCAGCGGCACGCAGCCCGGCAGGCTCTGGCAGGCGCTATTCGGACCGAGCGCGTTCTGGATGCGCGCGGTATTCGCCAGGCCCTTGGTGATCTGAGTATTGTCGCTGGTACCGAAGATGTAATGCGAGTACCAGTTCCACTCATTGCCTCCAACCTGGAAGTAGCCCTCGAAGCCCGAATTGAAATAGAACGTCGACAGGTTCTGGTTGAAGTCACGCACGCCGGACGTCAGCGGACGCCAGCCGATCAGCAGCAGCGATGCGGAGCTGCCGCAAGTACCGCCGCCGCCGGTGCCGAACTTCGAGCACCAGGCATTGTAGAGCGAGGTGCTGGAAGGATACGCCGGGACCAGGTCCATGCCGTACGGGTTGTAGATGTTGGTACGCGATACGCCGATCGGCAGGCCGTTGGCCGTGTAGCCATACAGACCCAGCGCCCACGGGTTCGGTGCCAGCACCTGGTGGGAATTACGCCGCTGGTAGGTCGCCATGAACTTGAACGTGACATTGTCGCTCAGGTCATAGTGGCCCTGGGTGAACGTATACCAGCGCTCGGACGGCGTGAGGTAGTAGTTCAGGGGCGCGTAGTTGTAATGGTCGGCGTTCGTCCAGGCGTGGACGGTGTGTCCATTGACGGGAGCACCGAACGGGCCAGACGTGTCGCAGAACCAGTAGGTCAGGGCCGAACTGGTCGAAGACGTGGGATACGTGTTACAACCAGGGAAGCTCGGCTGCGGGCCCTGTCCTGCGGCAGGGATACCCAGCAGGAGGTAACGACCATACGGGGTGTTGGAACTGCCGTAGGTGCTGCCGCCCTGGAGATAAGGCTCCTTCGAGATATTCCGGTAGGCGGCCCAGACGGCATTCTGCTCGTAGTAGCCCGCCGAGAACAACACGCTGGAGCGATCGCCCGACGTACCCACGGTGAAGCTGTAACGCTGCGTGCGGCCGTCCCAGCCGCCGCCGCCGCTCAACCCGCCGCCGTGGCCGTCGTACTCTCCGAAGTACGCGGACGCCGTGGCACCGTTGTAGTTCTGGCGCGTGATGATGTTGATAACACCCGCAATGGCCTCGGAACCATACACGGCCGAAGCGCCGTTCAACAGCACCTGGACCTGGTCGACAATGGCGGACGGAATCGTGGACAAGTCCACGGCACCGAACAGCGTCGGGGTCCAACGCTGGCCGTTGACCAGGATCAGGACGCGCTGCGACCCGAGGTTGTGCAGGTTTTCGAGCACGGCGCCGGTACCACCGTTGTTGTACAGGGTATTGAGGGCGGCACCCGACGTGCTGAGGTTCTGGAGAATGTCGCCAACCGTCGGCAGACCGGTGTTCTCGATCTGCTGCCGGTTGATGGTGAGGACGGGCTGAGACGTCGCGATTGCGGCTTGCGTAATATGCGAGCCGGTGACCACGATGTTACTCAGCTTCGTGGTGCCGGCAGCAGTTCCCGCCGCTGGCGCCGTCTGGGCAAGCGCGGCGCCCGCCCCGACCATAGAACCGGCTGCACCTACGGCGAGTGCGCCGCGTACAGCCTGTCTAAGTAAAGCTTCTGTACTCATTAAAGCCTCCCAGCTAAGAGGTAGAGGATTGGCCAAACTATCCCGGCACCGAAGTGCCGCCCACCCCTTGCGGGCCGTCAGTGCGGGCACACGCACAAGGACCCCCGCGAGGTGGTATTTGAATCCTAGCACAACCGACAGCTTTTGCAAGGGTTTTGTTGCAAATCCATCACAGCCCCCCGACGCGCCAAAATCAACGATTCCAGGCGATATTTGGAAAATCCCGGGGAATCATGGATAGTTTGTTGCCGATTTGCAACAGATCCGCGTTGCCGGCGGGCGGCGGCGGCTTCGGGCAGTGCGGCATCGAGACGCGATCCACCCTGCCATACACGCGGCATCTCGGGTATCATGCGCGTCCATGAACTCGCCCCAGCCTCGCAAATTCGCGCTTTCGCCGCGTTCGGCCATGCTCATGCAACAAGGGGCAAAAGCCCACGAACAGGGCGACCTCGAGCGTGCCGAGGCCTGCTATCGCGAACTGACCGCGATCCAGCCGGATTTCCCCGACGCCTGGCATTACCTGGGGCTGCTGATTCACCAGCGTGGCGGAGGGGACGAGGCACTTGCCCCCCTCAACAGGGCACGGGACCTGGATCCGGATAATTTCATCTTCCTGCTCAATTTCGGGCGTATCCTGCGTGAACAGTACGACCTGATCGGCTCCCTGGCGTGCCTGGACGAGGCCCACCAACTGCGCCCGGAGGAAGCCCCGCCCCTGGTCGGGCTGGCGCAGACCCTGCTCGCCCTGAACCGCGGGGATGACATCGTCCCGGAACTGGAAGCGCGCCTGAGTCAGGCAACGCATAGCTGGCACCTGTGGTGCCTGCTCGGCCAGTGCCGGGATCAGGGCGGCGACCACGAAGGCGCCACGCAGGCGTTCACCGAGGCCGTGAGACTGGCGCCTCCCGACGAGATCGAGCCGCATTTGCGACTGGCGGAATGCGGCCGCAAGACCGCCCGATACGACATGGCACGCAAGGAGTTGGAACTCGTGCTGCGCCTGGCCCCGGATACCGCGACCGCCTATTACGGATTAGCCAACCTGGAAGCGCTGGAGGGCAACTTCCCGGAGTGCGAACGACTCGCCCGCCACGCCCTCAAGCTGGAACCCAGGTTGTACATGGCCTGGCAGCTGTTGGCCTCGACCCGGGAACGTAATATCGACCGCGATTTTGCCGAAGAACTCGAGGCCGCTGCAGTTGAGGCGGGCTCGCATCCCAGTGCATCCCCCCTGAATTTCGCCAGGGGGAAGGCCTGGGAGCGGCTCAAGGAATATGACCGGGCCTTTGCCGCCTATCAGTCGGCAAACCAGGCCATCAGTCGTACCCATTCCTACAGTCCCGAGACTCAGATCATCCGGGTGAGGAACCTGATGGATCGACTGGATAGCGACTTCATGAAACGGCACCGCGCCGTCTCCAGCCGCGACCGGGGCGCGTCCCCCTGCCCGATCTTCATCTGCGGCATGCCGCGTTCCGGCACCACGCTCGTCGAGACGATCCTGGCCAGCCACCCGCAAGTCTACCCGGGCGGCGAAATGCGATACATCACGGATCTGTTCAAACGGGCACTGGGCAACATGCGCCTATACGATGTTGGCAACTTCCTGGGCGACGCCGATTCGAAAGCCCTGTTGGGCATCGCCGCGGGCTGGGACCAGGCATTGACGGACGCGGCAAACGGCCACGCCTATGTCACCGACAAGATGCCGAGCAACTTCAACCAGATGGCCTTGCTCGAAACGCTCTTCCCGGCAGCTCCGATCATCTACATGAAGCGCGATGCCCGCGACAACTGTTTCTCGTGCTATACCACCAATTTTTCGTAA
Organism: Gammaproteobacteria bacterium; assembly: GCA_046703965.1. Taxonomy (GTDB): domain Bacteria; phylum Pseudomonadota; class Gammaproteobacteria; order JAKDMP01; family JAKDMP01; genus JBAUSV01. Next base: position 3,657 of record JBJKSR010000058.1, read on the forward strand.
GGCCATTACTACTCGAACGAGCAGGAATCACTGGCCCATTACTACCGCCTGCACGAAATCATCGTGCAGCATTGGAAGGATCTCCTGGGCCCGGATCGCATTATCGAAGTACGCTACGAGGAGCTGGTCCGCGACCCGGAGAACCAGGTGCGGCGCCTCCTGGAAGCCGTAGGACTCCCGTGGGACCCCCGATGCCTGGATTTTCACAAGACACAGCGTACCGTCATGACCGCCAGTCTGTACCAGGTCCGGCAACCGATGTACGACAGTTCGGTGGGGCGCTGGCGCCATTTCGAACGCCATCTCGCACCGCTGCTGGAAAGCCTTAACAAGACCCCGGACATCTGACACCAACGATCTCCAGGCTACCGCCCGGAACGGCTCAGCCATTATCATAGCCACCATGGAACCGGAGATCTCGTCCCCGCCTCTCCCGCCGCGCTCCGTGGCGCTTATGCGGCGATCAGTGGCCGCACACGGGCAAGGCAACCTGGATCGTGCCGAGGCGGGCTACCGGGAACTGACCGAGCGCCACCCCGGATTTGCCGATGCCTGGCATTTCCTCGGCCTCCTCCGCCATCAGCGCGGAGACGGTCAAGAGGCGCTGCCACCCCTGCGGAGGGCACGCGAACTCGATCCGGACAACCTCGCCTTCCTGCTCAATTTCGGGCGGGTCCTGCGCGAACAGGGCAAGCTCGAAGACTCGCTGGCCTGCCTCCGGTATGCGCACGAAATGCACCCCGACGATCCGGCCACCCTGGTGGGCCTCAGCGAGACGCTTCTCGCCCTTCAGCGTGGCGGCGAACTCATCCCGGAGATCCGGGACCGGCTGGCGGAAGACGGCGGCGCGTGGCACCTGTGGTCGCTTCTTGGGCAATGTCTTGAACAGTCGGGGGATCGGGCGGAAGCGCTGAAAGCGTTTCGCAAGGCCGTCGAGACGGCGCCCGCGGACGAGGCAGGGCCGCACCTGCAGTTGGCCGGGTGCGCCACCAAGGGAATGCAGTACGAACTGGCACGCCATGAACTGGAACAGGCGCTGAAGATCGCGCCCGATGCCGCGTCGGCCTGCTATGGCCTGGCCGACCTCGCATCGCTGGAAGGGGACTTCGCACGAAGCGAGCAGCTGGCGCGCCGGGCCCTCGAACTCGACCCGACCTACTATCCCGCCTGGTCGCTGATAGGCGCCGTTCGCGAACGCGACATCGACCGCGATTTCGCCGAGGAGCTCGAGCAGGCGGCGAACCGGGCGGGGAGAGACATTCAGGCCTGGCCGTTACACATGGCTCGCGGGAAGGCCTGGGAACGAATGCAGGAATATGACCGGGCCTTCTCCGCCTATGACGCCGCCAACGAGGCGCTGGCCCGCTTGCGTCCCTACGAGCCGGAAATGCACGAGACCTATGTGCGCAATCTGACCCGTCATTTGGGAGGGGAGTTCCTGGACCGCCACCAGGCCGTGTCCCGGCGCGACCGGGGATCGGCGCCCCGCCCCATTTTCGTATGCGGCATGCCGCGCTCCGGCACGACGCTGGTGGAAACCATCCTGGCCAGCCATCCCCAGGTCCAGGCCGGCGGGGAAATGCGCTTTCTCCACGACCGGCTGAAGCGCACGCTCGGCAACGTCGGGTTGATAGACACCGGTAAGTGGCTCGGGCAAATCAGCACGCCGCACCTTGTCGAATTGGCCGGGGACTGGGACCGGGCGCTGGCTGAAGCGGCCGGGGGCCGTCCTTGCGTAACGGACAAGATGCCCAGCAACTATAACCTCCTGGGATTGATTCACGCCTGCTTTCCAGAGGCCCCTATCGTCTATGTCGGTCGCGACGCACGCGACACCTGTTTCTCGTGCTTCGCCACCAGTTTTGCCGAAGGCCATCATTTTTCCTACGCTCAGACCGCCATCGCCCACCACTACCACCTGCACGAACGAATGCTCGAGCACTGGCGAGAAGTGCTCGGCCCCGACCGCATAACAGTTATTAGCTATGAAGACCTGGTGCGCGATCCGGAACCCCGGGTACGGCGCCTTCTGGAAGCGGTCGGGCTCGCGTGGGATCCCGGGTGCCTGGAGTTCCACAAGACCCGGCGCACCGTAATGACCGCGAGCGTGTACCAGGTGCGCCAGCCCATGTACGACAGTTCGATCGGCCGCTGGCGCCATTTCGAGCACCATCTCTCCCCCCTGCTCCAGGGCCTGGATGCCGATTCCGTCCGTTAATCGGCCCGGCATGAAGTCGCTTGGTTTCCGAAGACGCGCCCGACTCCGTTCACGCGTCGGAACAGGCATGCCCATGACCGCGAACCGACGGCATCGGCGCATCCTCCAAGGTGCTGCGCAGACATGAATCCGCAACGCTATGTCCTTCCACCGAGATCCGCCCTGCTGATGCAGGGCTCGATCGAGGCCCATGAAAGCGGCGACACGGATCGAGCCGAGTCAGGCTACCGGGAAGTGACCCGCCTGCATCCGGATTTCGCCGATGCCTGGCACCTGCTCGGGCTCCTCCATCATCAGCGGGGAAACGAGAGACCGGCGTTGACGTACTTGCAGCGAGCGCAGACGCTCGATCCCGACAACGTGGATTTTCTGCTCAATTTCGCGCGGGTATTGCGCGAACGGGGGAAGCTTTCCCACGCCCTTAAATTTGCCGATCGGGCATACCGGTTGCAGCCGGGGCAGGCACGCGCGCTGGCGGGCCGGGCGGAAACGCTGCTGGCACTGTTCCGTGGCGACGAGGTCGTCGGCGAACTGGAGCAGCATCTCGGAAACGACGGCAAGGAATGGTACCTTTGGCTCCTGCTGGGACAGTGCCGCGACCAGAGCGGTGACCGTACGGGGGCCCTGGACGCACTGACCCGGGCCATCGCCCTGGCACCGGCCGACGAACCGTCGCCCCGCATGCGACGAGCCGAATGCGCTTTCGACGCTGCACGCTACGACCAGGCCCGCCGGGATTTCGAGCGCGTGCTGGACATCGCCCCGGAGACTGCCGCCGCTTGCTACGGCCTGGCCAGACTCGAAGCGCTGGAAGGCCGGTTCGAAGAATGCATCCGCCTCTCGAGGCAAGCCCTGGCCATGGACCGCAGTTTCTTCCTCCCGTGGTCGTTGATTGCCGAAGCGCGGGCTCATGACATAGACCTCGAATTCCTCCGCGAGCTGGAGGACGCCGCAAGCCGGGCGGAAGGCGACGACAGCGCCTGGCCCCTGCATTTTGCCCGCGGACGAAGCTGGGAAAAGCTCGGAGATTATGACCGCGCGTTCGATGCATACGCCACGGGCAACCACATACTCAGCCTGAGCTGCAATTATGTGGAAGACAACCACGTCGCCCATGCACGCGGCCTGATAAAACACGTGGACCAATCGTTTCTGCGGCGCCATGCCGCGCTGGGTAAGCGACTGTCGTCGAGCGATCCCCAGCCGATTTTCATTTGCGGAATGCCCCGTTCCGGGACCACCCTGTTGGAATCCATCCTGGCCAGCCATCCGCAGATAGCGCCCGGCGGCGAGATGCGTTACGTACATGACAGCCTGAAGCGCCGCATAGGCAACCGCAATACGGTTACGGGGATTGGCGAGTGGCTGTCGCAGGCGGAAACACGGACTCTCGACGAACTGGCCAGGGGCTGGGACCACGCCCTCGCGGAGACGGCCGGCGGCCTTCCCCATGTCACGGACAAGATGCCGGGCAACTACAACTTGCTTCCACTTATCCATGCCTGTTATCCCGATGCGCCTATCATTTACATGAAGCGGGATGCCCGGGACAACTGCTTTTCGTGCTTCAGTCTTTTTTTCACGGAGGGAAACTATTTTTCTTACGCCCTGCCCTCGCTCGCGCACTACTACCTGCTCCACGAACGACTCGTTTCTCAGTGGCGGACTTTGCTGGGATCGGAGCGAATACTCGAGGTGAGTTACGAAGAGCTGGTTGAAGCGCCCGAGCCCACGATACGTCGACTCCTGCAGGCAATCGACCTGCCGTGGGATCCGCGCTGCCTGGAATTCCACAAGACCGCGCGCAAGGTCACGACGGCCAGCGTGTACCAGGTGCGGCAACCCCTGTACCACAGCGCGATCGGGCGATGGCGCCGTTTCGAGAGGCATTTGGGGCCCTTGCTGGAAGGGCTGAAGGCCGATCCTCCCTTATAATTACGCACCAATAGATCAGGGAGCAGCAGACACTCGTGCCCGTAAACGATTCGCCCGTCACCGACCTCGAACGCGCCATTGCAGAATTCGCCGACGCAGGGGACGACCATGAAGGATGGGCCCGGCGCAACGTGCTCGCGCACCTGAGCGCTTCCCGGGTCTTCGCCCTGTTCGTCGAGCCCATGCCGAAGGAAGCGCCCCCCGGCTCCCGAATTCAACTCCAGATGGTCTCCGACGGCCCGGACACGGGCCAGCCCATGGTTGCCGTCTTTACCGCCAGTGAACGCGCAGAGGACTTCATGCAGCAGCACGACATGCAGCGGCATTACGACGAAGTGCCCGGCCTGTGGGCCATTCTGGCCACCGCACCCGCGGCCGGCCTGCTGATCAACCCCAATCAGTCCCTGTCTTTCCGCATCGCGCCCGAACTGGCCCGGTTCCTGCGCGAAGACGCTGCCAGCGCCGCGGCGGAACACACGGAATCGTCCGGGAACGGAGGATCCGATTCGTGAATACCCCCGTTTCCCGGTTGCGCCAGCAGGCTTTTGAAGCTCTCGAGGGCACCGATGCGGAACGCGCCTGGCAGCTTGCTTCCAGCCTTGCCAACGCTGATTCCGACAATTACGAATCGCGCCAACTCGCCGGCGCCACCGCGCTGGACGCCCTGCATCCGCACGAGGCGATCGCGCACTTCGTCGCCGCCAGCCGCCTGGCGCAGCGACCGGACCTGGCCGCCGCGGCGATTACGGGCATAGGGCGGGCCCACCTGCTCCTGGAGGACGCCCTGCAGGCCGAGGCCGCCTTCCGCCGCGCGCTGAGCCTGAGCGTCGAGTTCCCGCCGGCGGTGGCGGGGCTGGCCGAAGCACTCGGCCAGCAGGGTCGGCACGAGGAAGCCGAACAGGCGGCCCGCCGGGCGCTCGAACTGGGCGTGGACATCACCTCCGTACACCTGGCCCTGACGCATGCCCTGATGGGCCTGGACCGGCTCGACGAGGCCGAAGCGGCGCTCCGCCGCGCACGCGAATTGGAGCCCGAGCATCCCGCTGTACGCTTCGCCGCCGGCGGCCTGGCCAAATTCCGGGGACAGTTGGATGAGGCCCGGCGGATTTACGGCGAGGTCCTTGAGGCATTTCCCGATTATCCCGGATTCGGACAGCTCGCGGCGCTCAAGGCATACAGCGCCGAGGATCCCGAACTGGACGCCCTGGAGCAACGCCTCGCGGAATTGCCGGAGGACGGCGAACTCGCGGCCCGGGTCGACCTGCATTTCGCGCTGGCCAAGATGTACGACGATGCCGGCCAGCCCGGCAAGGCCATTCCGCATCTTCGCGCCGGAAACGAGATGGAAAAGGAGCGCATCCGCTACGACCTCGAGGCGGCCGAAGAGCGGATGCGCCGCTTTGCCCGGCTCTTTACCCGCGAACGCATCACGCGCCTCGGGGAAGAGGCGGGCATGCGCAGCCTGCAACCGATATTCGTGGTTTCGCTGCCGCGCTCCGGTTCCACGCTCACCGAACAGATGCTCGCCTCGCATTCCCAGATACGGGGCGGCGGAGAATTGCGCCACTTCACCCAGGTCGCCAATGCACTGGGCCTGCGCTGGGGTTCGCGCAGCGACTTTCCCGATGTGGATCCCGACGACGCCCGCAACGACCTGCGCGAGGCGGCGCAGGAGTATGCCAGTCTCACCGCTTCGCTGCGCCTGATGCACCCGCGCTTTACCGACAAGAGCCTGAGCAATTTCTTCTACATCGGGCTCATACGCATGATGCTACCGGATGCCCACATCGTCTACGTCCGCCGCCATCCCCTGGCCACGGCCTTCGGCCTGTACCGGCAACAGATGGGACGGGGTACCGGCTACAGCAGCGACCTGGGGCAGATCGTGCGCTATTACCGCGCCCACTCGGCCCTCATGGAACACTGGCGCCAGGCGGTTCCCGAGGCCTTCATCGAGGTGCAATACGAGGCCCTGGTGTGCGAACCGGAAAGGGAATTGCGGCGCATCTTCGACTACCTCGGGCTCGAGTTCGAACCGCAATGCCTCGAATACTACAGCCTTGACCGGCCCGTGCGCACCATCAGCCTGGCACAGGTGCGCGAGCCGTTGAATCGTCGCGGTCTGACCCGCCACGAGAGTTACCGCGACCTGCTGCAGCCCGTTGCCACGGAGCTTGCGGAAGAAATCGCCGCTTACGAGGCCGAACTCTCGGCGGCCGGCGTCGACCTCGCTGCCGGAGGCGACTGAGGGATGCGATTTGCGTCGAAGGTGAACTGATGCGGCCGGCCGCCCCTTCCCGCGCCCGGTCCCGCCGATCGCGGAAACGGATCAGGGCCGGTACCGCGGCCGTAGCCTGCCTCCTGCTCGCGGCCTGCGCGACCAAGCCCGGCAATCCGGGCAACGTACCGCCGCAGAAGCGGGATCCGCTGGCCCCGATCAACCGCCAGATATACCGCTTCAACATGCTGGTCGACGCTGCCGTACTGCGTCCCGTGGCCAAGGGTTACGTCAAGATCACGCCGCAGCCGGTACGCTCCCATATTTCCGACTTTTTCTCCAACCTGCGCCTGCCGGTCACGATCATCAACGACCTGCTGCAGCTCAAGCCACTGGATGCGGTGCGCGATACCGGGCGATTCGCGGTCAACTCCACGCTCGGCTTCGCGGGATTCTTCGACCCGGCGTCGGACTGGTCGATGCCGCCCCACAGCGAGGACTTCGGGATCACGCTGGCGCGCTGGGGCGTGCCCAGCGGCCCCTACTTGCAGATCCCGCTCCTGGGACCGAGCGACGTGCGCGACGCCATCGGCACCTATTCCGATTATTTCGGCTCCACGAACTACTGGAGCGGCTGGAAGCCGGGCACCCGCAACGCAATCTATGCCCTGCAGGCCGTAGCGGAGCGAGCGAACTTCCTCAACGTGGACCAGATGCTGGAGCAGTCGTACGATCCCTACTCGCTGCTGCGCAACATCTACTTCCAGAACCGCGACCAGACGATCCGCCAGAACCTGCCGCACTACAAGCCGCAGCAGATCAACTACGAGCAAATGTTGCAGGAAAGCGGCGGATCGACCCCGGCCCCGGCCTCGTCGACCGGCTAGCGAAACACGCCGTAATTAGCGGGTCTTATTCGCGGCGATTCTTGTGACTGGCGGCGCGGCGACGAGGCATAGCCGCAGCCATGGCGAGGAGCCGCAACGCCAGCAGGCGCGAAAAGACGCCGCGAACGGGTGCGATCGATTGCGTCGCACCGTGCTAGCCCTCCCCCGCATCGCCGGTGGCGAAGAGACTGGGCGTATGCGAGGGCTGAGTCAGCACGTCCCGTAGCAGGTCCTCCACGTCGCAGATGCGCGCCACCGCGAGCAACTCCTCCGGCTCATTGCTGATCTCCAGCGTCCACCCGCCCCGATGCGCCTCCCGCATCCACTCGATCACCAACGCCAACCCCGCGCTGTTGACCCGCTCCACGCCGGACATATCCAGGCGAACACGCTTCTCGTGCGCGAACAGATCGTGGCTCTCATGAAGAAGGTGCATGACGGTACCGAAGCCCACCTCGCCTTCCAGCCGAAACCGGCCGGCACCCTCGTTGACGAAGCGGGCACGCTGAGCGGGGTGGTTCGTCAGGATCATCGCCCGCTCTTGGGTTTCCCCGACGTACCGCTCTTGCCGGCGGCGACCGGCTCCTGCGCGTTCTGCAGGCGCTTGATCAGCGCCTGCAGGCTCGTGCGCTGGATCTCGGACTGGAATTCGTTACGGTACGTCTGGACGTAGGAAACGCCGGCAAACTTGACGTCGAACGCCTTCCAGCCATCCGGCGTCTTGCGCAGGACGTAATCCACCGAAACCGGCTCGTGGTTTTCCGCCGTCACCCTGGTCTGCACGGTCACGAACTGGTCGGAGGTATTGCCGCGGAACGGCAGGACCTGCACCTTCGCGCCATGGAAACCGGAAACCCCCTTGGCAGAGGTTTCCGTGAGATAGTGCAGGAACGCCTGTTCGAACTCCTTGCGCTGCGCCGGCGTGGCCGTGCGCCAGGCCCGCCCGAGGACCAGCTGGGACGTGAAATCGAAATCGAAATAGGGAAGGAGATCCTCCCTGACCAGCTTTTCGGCCAGCGCCGGGTTGTCCTTGAGCTTGCCCTCGTTCTTGTTGAGCGCGGTCAGCACCTGCTGTGAGGCCTGGCGCACCACGGCGACCGGGCCCTCGGTCTTGCCGTTGCCCGAAGTTGCCGCCATGACCGGCGCCGCCACGAGGCAGGCCAGCGCCAATCCCAGAATCCGTTTACTGATTGCCATTGGATTTACTCCCTGAAGCACCCTTGTTGAACATGAACTGACTGATCAGGTTTTCCAGTACGATCGCCGATTGCGTGAAATGGATCCTGTCTCCGTTCTTGAGCGACTTCAGCGAACCGCCCGGGCTGATACCGATGTATTGGTCGCCCAGCAATCCGCGAGTCTGAATGCTCGCGCTGGAGTCCGTGGGAATCTCGTCGTAGCGTTTCTCTATCTTCATCGTGACCACGGCCTCCAGGCTCTTCGGGTCGAGCTTGATGCTCGCCACGCGCCCGATGCCCACGCCGGCCAGGGAAACCGAGGCGCCCTGCTTCAGACCGCCCACGTTGTTGAAATCCGCGGTCACGGTATACGTCTCGCCGCCGCCCAGGCTGTTCATGTTGGTGGTCTTGATCGCCAGGAAGAACAGGGCGCCAATACCGAGCAATACGAACAGGCCAGTGCCGATTTCCAGACCAAAGGTTCGGCGCATGATCAAACCCCCTTGAACATGAAAGCGGTGAGCAGGAAGTCGAGCGCGAGCACCGCGATGGATGAAATAACGACCGTGCGCGTCGTGGCGCGGGCCACGCCGCCCGGCGACGGGAGTGCATGGAATCCCTCGTACACGGCGATGAGATTGACGGTCAGGCCGAACACGGCGCTCTTGATGATACCGTTGATCAGATCGTCGTAGAAGGACACGCTGGAAGTCATCTGCCCCCAGAACACGTTGGGATCCATGCCCATCATCACCACCGCGATCAACCAGGCCCCGAGCATGCCGATCAGGCTGAAGATGAGCGCCAGCAGCGGCACGGCGATCACGCCGCCCACAAAGCGCGGCGCGATGACCCGGTGCACGGGGTCGATGGCCATCATCTCCATCGCCGACAGCTGCTCGGTAGCGCGCATCAATCCAATCTCGCTGGCCAGCGCGGTCCCCGCCCGCCCCGTGTAGAGCAAGGCGGAGATCACCGGCCCCAGTTCGCGCATCAGCGTGATGGCCACGATGGGCCCGAGCGTCACCGTGGCGCCGAAGCGCCCCAGCACGCCATAGAGCTGCAGCGCCATCACCAGTCCGATGAAGAAGCCGGCGAAGCCGACCAGCGGCACGGTACGGTTACCGAGCGCGTAGACCTGTTCGGTCACCAGCAAGGGCCGCATGCAGGCCTTGGGAAAGAGGATCACGACGCGGCCGAAAAACAGCCACGCGGCCCCGAAGGCTGCAAGGCCGGTGCGCGAGCGGCGCGTCGTCGAGCCTGCCGTGGTCGCCATCAGCGTTCGTCCTGCATCAGCGTCTTGTCGTAGTCGGGCGCGGGGAAATGAAACGGCACCGGCCCGTCGGCGATGCCCGTCATGAACTGGCGCACCCAGCTGGAGCGATTTTCCCGCAGGTCCTCGGGGCTGCCGTGGGCCACGACCTTGCCCTCCGAGATGAGGTAGTTCCCGTCCGTGATCGATTCGACCACGCCCACGTCGTGGGAGACGATCACCGTCGTCAAGCCGAGCGTCTGGTTGAGATGGCGGATCAGGCGCACGATCGCCCCCAGGGAAATCGGATCCAGCCCCGTGAACGGCTCGTCGTAGAAGATGAACTCCGGGTCCATGATCATCGCGCGGGCCAGCGCAACCCGCCGGGCCATGCCGCCCGACAGGACGGAAGGCATCATCTCGGTGGCCCCGCGGAGGCCCACGGCCTGCAGCTTCATCAGCACCAGGGTGCGGATCATCGACTCGTTCAGATTCGTATGTTCGCGCAGCGGAAAGGCGACGTTTTCGAACACGTTCAAGTCGGTGAGCAGGGCACCGTTCTGGAACAGCATGCCCATCCGCATGCGCAGCGCGTACAGCTCCCGTTCGCGCAGTGACTGAACGGGCAGCCCGTCGACCCGGATGTCTCCCGACTTGGGATGCAGCTGGCCGGTAATGAGCCTCAGCAGGGTCGTCTTTCCGGTCCCGCTCGGTCCCATGATGGCCGTGATCTGACCGCGGGGAATGTCGATGTCGACGTTATCGAAGATGACCCGGTCGCCGCGCTCGAAGATGAGGTTGCGGATACGTATCGCCGGTTCGCTTTGCGAATCGGGCGCCGCCGGCGTGCCGGCGGCGCCGTTGCGAGGGGCGGCCGACGCGGACCGCGGCTCGCTCATCCGGCCTTCCGTTCCATGCCGGCATCGTAGCGCCCCTGCCTGGCGAGATGGTTGAGATGCGCGCGGAAAGCGAACGCCTCCGCGGCCGCCCCGGCCTGCTTCGGATCGCCCCGCCAGGCGTCGAGCGCCGGGTTCTGCAGGGCCCGCGCGTAAGAGAAGGTCAACGGCCAGGGCAACGGCCCCGCACTGTTCATGGCGTTCAGGTGCGCCGTCGCCTGCTCCGGGCTCTGCCCGCCGGACAGGAAGGCGATGCCGCCCACCGCGGCCGGCACGTAACGGCGCAGTGTGCGCAGGGTCGCCGTGGCGACCTCCTCCACCGTGCTCTGGCGATCGCACTGCTTGCCCGCGATCACCATGCTCGGCTTGAGCACCATCCCTTCGAGCAGCACGCCCTGGTCGATCAGTTCCGAAAACACCCGCTTCTGCGTGCGCGCCGTCGCCGCCTCGCACTGCTCCAGCGTATGCGCGCCGTCGATCAGCACCTCGGGTTCGACGATGGGCACGATGTTCGCCTCCTGGGCAAGCGCCGCATAGCGCGCCAGCGCATGGGCATTGGCCGCGATGCAGGCCGCGCTCGGGTGCTCCTTCTCGACGTCGATGGTAATGACGGCCCGCCACTTGGTGAAGCGCGCGCCCCGTTCGTAATATTCGGCGAAGCGCTCGCGCAAACCGTCCAGGCCCTCGGTGACCTTCTCGCCCGGATGCAGGGCGAAATCCTTGGCGCCCTTGTCGACCTTGATGCCCGGCAGAATGCCGCGGCCCTCGAGCAGGTGGGGGAACAATTCGCCCTTCGAGGACTCCTGCCGCAGCGTCTCGTCGTACAGGATGACGCCGCTGATGCAGTCCTCGATGCCGGGCGCGGTGAACAGCAGTTCCCGGTAGTCGCGGCGCGTCTCGGCCGTCGACTCGACGCCCACCGCCGCCAGGCGCTTCTGGATCGTGCCCGAACTCTCGTCCGCCGCGAGGATGCCCTTGCCGGGCGCCATCATGCGTCGCGCGGTTTCGATCAGCTGATCGTGGTTCATTTTCACTGTCCCCGTTTTGTCCGAATCGGAAAAAATCCCGCGTAAAGGATATCATCAGAGCGGCGCGGGAGGCTGCTCGCGAGCGTGCACCAGCAATGCCAGCGGCATGGTCGCCAGGGCGACGAGGGCGAGAATCCAGAACAGTGCATGCAGCGCCACGAAATCCGCACCGAGGCCCAGCAGTGCGGCCATGCCCGCGCCGAGGGCATTGCCCAGTCCCAGGGCGATTCCGGAACCGAAGGGCCGGTTGTCGGGGAAGATGTCCTGTCCTTCGACCGTGGTGACCGGAAAGGTGGCGAAGGCCGGAATGCCGAGCAGCGCGGCGCCCACCCAGAGCGACGGCCCCGAATCCCACGCAACCAGGGCAATGCAGCCCGCCATGAGCAGGCCGGCGGCGACGAGCACCGGACGACGCCCGATGCGGTCCGCGAGGTGGCCGCCATAGAGCATCCCGACCAGGCCCACGACCAGCATCAGCGTGACCAGCGTGGCACCACCGACGAGGCCGCCGCCGCGCTCGGTCCACAGCAACGGCAGGTAGGTTACCGCCGCCGTCACCACGGTGCCGCGCAACGCCACGTAGGCAAGTAAACGCGCAGCCGGCGAGATGCGCCCGCGAATGCGTACGTGGAAGCGTTTCGAGGGTACTTCCGCCGGCGGCATCAGCCGGTAGACGACGGGGACGGTCGCCAGCGCGGCCAGCGCCGGAATCCACAGTTCGCGCATGGAACCCAGGACCACCACCAGACTCGCTATGAGCGGCCAGACGCCCCGCCCGATCTCCCCGCCGAGCATCATCACGGCCACGCCGAAATGGCCGCGGGAGCCGGCAAACCGGCGGGCGGCGGTCAGGGCCTGCGGGTGGAAGCAGGCGTTGGCAATCCCGATCAGGGCCAGTACGGCGAACAGCCCGGCCAGGTCCGAGACCCAGCCGACCAGGGCCGCTCCCGCAAGGGCCGCGCTCACCCCGAACCACATCAGCCGGCGCCCGCCCAGAGGGCGTCCCAGGAGTCCCGCCAGCGGCTGCAGGGCCTGCCCCGCGAGGAGCGCGAACATCAGCGTCCCGGCAAGCGCCGGCGGGCGGTCGATGGCGACCAGCACCGCGGGCAGGACGCCGGGCAGGAAATTGGCGGCGCCGTCGTTGGCGAAATGCAACCAGGCCAGGGAAACGAGCGGCACGTATCGAGGCGGCGGTTGCGCGCCGGCGTCCACTGCCCCTGGCGTTTCTTCCGCGGTCGTGCTCAACGATGGCTCCTGGTGTGGCCGCCCGGGCGACGGCCGGCCGGCGCGCGGTCGGCGCCGGTTTTCGCATGGGGCTGCTCCGGCATACCCGGCTCCCGGAAGAGGCTGTCGACGGGAATAATTGGTCGGGGTGAGAGGATTTGAACCTCCGACCACCTGCACCCCATGCAGGTGCGCTACCAGGCTGCGCTACACCCCGAATTCAGAACCTATGATACCCGATGCGGCGCCGCTCAGCGGGCGAGCATTGTCAGCAGATCTTCCAGTTCGGAGCGCACCTGGCGAATGATCTGGCGGCTCTGGGCCTGGTCTTCCTGGGCCTCGTGGCCCTCGAGGCGGTGGCGGGCTCCGCCGATGGTATAGCCCTCTTCGTAGAGCAGGCCCCGAATCTGGCGGATCAGCAGCACGTCATGGTGGCGGTAGTAGCGGCGGTTGCCCCGGCGCTTGACCGGCTTCAGCTGGGGGAACTCCTGCTCCCAGTAGCGCAGCACGTGCGGCTTGACGTCGCACAGCTCGCTCACTTCGCCGATCGTGAAATACCGCTTCGCCGGTATGGCCGGCAATTCGCCGTTATGACTTGCTTCCAACATGACCTTCTACCCGCATTTTGAGTTTTTGTCCCGCCTTGAATGTTACGACACGGCGGGCGCTGATAGGAATGGCTTCCCCCGTCTTGGGGTTGCGGCCGGGGCGCTGCTCCTTGTCGCGCAGCTCGAAATTGCCGAAGCCCGACAACTTGACGACGTCGCCCGAAACCAGGGCCGAGATGACTTCCTCGAAAAATTGCTCGACGAGTTCCTTGGCTTCGCGTTTGTTAAGGCCGAGTTCCTCGAACAATACCTCGGTCAGCTCCGCCTTGGTCACGGCTCGAGTTTCAGCTGCGCACATAAGCTCCCTTCTCTTCGCCCAGGCCGCCCACGATGGCAGACACCGCGGCGTCCACTTCGGCATCCGTGAGAGTGCGGGAAAAATCTTGAAAAATCAAGCCCAACGCGATGCTGCGGGCCTTCGCGGGGATTCCTTCCCCGGAATAAACGTCGAAAATGCGCACCGCGCGCAGCCGCGGCCCGCCATGCCGGCGCACGCTTTCCTCGAGTTCGGCCGCGCTGACCGCGTTGTCCACCACCAGCGCCAGGTCCCGCCGTACGGCAGGGAACCGGGGCACCGGCGAAGTCTTCACCGCACGGGGAGGAGGCAACGCATCGAGGTCGATCTCGAAAAGGAGCACGTCGCCGGACAGATTCCATTCCGCGGCCAGCCGGGGCGAGAGCACGCCGAACTCGGCGCACGGCCGGCCCGCCGCGCTGACCCGTCCGCGCCGCCCGTGCGCCAGCGCGGAGCGCTCGGAGGGCCGGTACTCGATGTCCGCGGGATCGATCCCCGCGGCTACCAGCAGCGCCTCCACGTCGCCCTTGACGTCGAAGAAATCGACCGGTCGGGCCGCGGCACCCCACTGCTCGGGCAGGACCGGCCCCCAAGCCACCCCGGACAGGTGCTCCGCCTGCTCGCGGCCCTCGCCGAAGACCGCGCCCATTTCGAACAGCCGCACCCGCTCGGCCCGGCGCGCCGCATTGTGCGCCAGGGCCTCGATCAGGCCGGGCCACAGGCTGCGGCGCAGTACCCCTTCCCGCGCGGAAATCGGATTGCGCAGCTCGAGCGCCGCCGGACCGGCCGGGGCAAGGGCCGCGTCGCGTTCGCCCGCGGCGAAACTCATGGTCAAGGCCTCGTCGTAGCCCCGGGCCGACGCCAGTGCGCACAACCGCTCATGGCGCAGCGGAAGCGAATCCAGGCGCAGCGGTCGCAGGTGGCGCGAGGGGGCCGCGGCCGGAATCTCGTCGTAGCCGACGATCCGGGCGACTTCTTCGATCAGGTCGGCCTCGTTTTCGATGTCGAAGCGTGCGCTGGGCGCTGTCACGGCCAACGAAAAATCGCCCGTCGTGCGCACGTGGAAACCCAGGCGCCTGAAAATGCCGGCGCAGGTGTCGGCATTCAGGTCCAGCCCGGTCAGCCGGCGCAACGCCGCGGTATGGAATTCGATCGTCTCCCGCACGGGCAACGCATCGACCGCCTCCCGGGCGACCGCCGGTCCCGGCCTGGCGCCGCAGATCTCGACGATAAGAGCGGTGGCCCGTTCCAGGGCCCTGGGGGCCAATTCGGGATCCACGCCGCGTTCGTAGCGGTGCGCCGCCTCGGTTGCGAGCCCCAGGCGCCGTGCCCGGCCGCGAATCGCGTCGGGGGCGAAATACGCGCTTTCCAGGAAGACCGCCGGCGTCTCGGCGCCGACCGCACTGTGCTCGCCGCCCATCACGCCCGCCACCGCCACCGGCCCGCGCTTGTCCGCGATCACCAGCATGTCGGAGGCCAGCGCGACCGCCTCGTCGTTACCCAGCAGGGTGATGATCTCGTTGGATTCGGCGAAGCGAACCGTCAGTCCACCATGCAGTTTCGTCTCGTCGAAGGCGTGCAGCGGCTGGCCCAGCTCCAGCATCACGTAGTTGAGCACATCGACGACGGGATAGGTGGGCCGCAGCCCCGCCCGGCGCAGCCGTTCCTTCATCCACAGCGGCGTGACGGCCCGCGGGTCGATGTCCGTCAGCACCCGGCCGACGTAGCGCGGGCAGGCCTGCGGCTCGGCCACCGATACGGCCAGCTCCCGCCGCTGCACCGGCTCGACCGGCGCGGTATCGGGCAACTGCAGCGGCGCCTCGGTCGCCGCGTGAAGTTCGCGCGCAATGCCGAGCATCGACCAGCAATCGCCCCGGTTGGGCGTCAGCTCGACTTCCAGGCACGTATCGGGCAAATCGTAGAGTTCGGCGATCGTCTGCCCGAGCGGGGTGCCTTCGTCGAAAGCCAGCAGGCGATCGGACACCTCGCCCAGGCCGATTTCGGCCGCCGAACAGAGCATGGC
>JBJKSR010000059.1:0-3398 GCA_046703965.1 Gammaproteobacteria bacterium
CCAGATCGATCTCGCGAGCAGCCATCAGCGAGGACTCGCAGTCGGCATCAACGAGGCGACCGGCTATATCGCCGTGGGTCTCGCCGGTCTTGGGGCGGCGTACCTCGCGCAACAGCTCGGCGCCCGGCCGGCATTGATGCTGTTTGGTCTCGTCACGATCGTGACGGCGCTCGCAACACTGGTCCGAGTGCGTGACACGCTGGCATGGGTCCATGCCGAACACGCTGAGGCCCACGGCACTCGACCGGCGGGCGACGTGCCGAGCCTTGCCGCGACCTTCCTGCGGATCTCCTTTCGTGACCGGACGGGGCGCGCGCTCTGTCAGGGAGGGGTCGTCAACAAGATCGCCGATACCCTGGTGTGGGTGATGTTCCCGGTGTTCTTCAAGACCCATGGCACGGGGCTGGTGCAGATCGGCTGGCTGACGGGCGTCTATGCCATGATCTGGGGACTTTCTCAGCTGTGGACGGGGCACCTGGCCGATCGAATCGGGCGCAAGCGGCCAGTGGTCGCGGGATTCTTCCTGCTGGCCGGAGGAATCGTCTTGACCGCGCTTGGGCAAGGGGAGGGACTCTGGCTGCCCGCTGCCGCGATCATGGGCGTCGGGATGGCGCTCCTCTATCCGAACCTGATTGCCGCGATGTCCGACCGGGCGCCGCCCCTCATTCGCGGCAAGGCACTGGGAACGTATCGCTACTGGCGCGACACGGGCTACGCCATCGGCGCGCTGCTTCTGGGCGCGGTCGCGCAGCTCGCCCACGCGGCGCTGCCGGCGATCTGGATCGCCGCGGCGCTCGTGGCCGCCTCGGGCCTGTGGATTGCTCTCGCGGTGGAGGACACTGGCGGTGCTGGAGCCTGACCAGAAGTCGACGCGAGCACCGAAAGATGCGGCAGCGGGGAGCCGGCTTCCCGCGATCAGTCTACTGTTCGCCTTCGCGAGCTGTTACGGCACGCTGGCCCTGGTCGCGGTGATTGGCGCATTCGGCATCTCCGTGAGGATCAACAACGGGCTTTGGGGTGCGACCATCTCAGCCCTGACCGCCTTCACCTGGGTGGCGCTCGCCTGCAGCGCGGGCCGGCATCGGCTCGGGCCGATGCTGCTGGGATTAGCGGGCGTGTGTGTCGATAGCCTGGGCGACGTTGATCCGGTATGCGCTCGGTCTCGAGGTGACGAGTGTCGCTGCATTGGCCGGTGCGGTCCTGTGGGATCGCCGATACTGTGCCTGGCGAATTGTGCCGGCGGCTAGCGGCGTCAGGTGCAGCGCCGTGTCGATGGTCAGGCGACTGTCGGCCGCAAACTCTGCGACCATCTGCTCTGAGGAGCGTGCGGACCGGACGGACCCCTTCGATCAGACGATCACGGATCCGCTCGGCGCGGCTCTTGGGCCGATGTGTGCGCTGCTCGGCGACAATCCGGCGCAGCTTGGCTTGCAGCGCGCTGACCTCGACATTCGGCGTCGTCGCCACTCGCGCGACCTCCCGCACGAGGTCCTGGTCCAGCCTCGCCCAGTCGTTCGCCTGTGTCTCGATCCCGGTGCTTCCGATCTGCCACAATTCGGCGACACGGCGGGCCATCAGCAGTAGCGGATCGGTCGTGACCGGCAGTCGCGCAGGAAGCATGCGACCTCGAGTGTGCGCGCAGGCTCGACGATGCGCGCTCCGGCGAACGGCTGTCGCGATGCCAGGCGCCGCGCGTACCGGCGCAGCATCGCATCGGGAACGTCGATGAGATGCCGATCAACACCCAGCCGATACAGCTGCTCAAGCCGCGCCAGTACCCCCCTCGATCTGTCGCGTCGAATGCGTGGCTGGCGCGGCCCACAGGCACGTTTGCATCGTCACGACCGCATCGTGCGGACAGGTCAGCGTCGCGACTCACTGCGCGAGCAGGGGCGGCTCGACCTCGCGTCGGATCTGCGCGGCGAGCCCGGACACTCACAGGTGCCTCCCATTCTGAGGGGCGGGGCAGTCCTAGCCAAGAAAGGCGGCTTGACGATATCCCAGTCGCATGGCCAGGGCCTACCTGTCAGTCCGCTCTCCCGGAAAACCGAGTACAAGGTGGTCATCCACGGCATCGACACCCCTGCCGGGGGCACCGCCACGGCGTTTGCCCGCCACTTCACGTTCACGACAGGGGTGAACCCGTAGCTGGCTGATCCCGGGCACCCACTGGCGGGCGGGCCCTGCGTGCAACATCTTCGGGAATGCGCCCCGTACGGGAGCCGCCGTCCATGATGGCCGCATGCCCCGCGCGGCACAATGGAACCGAGAGGTGTATAATTTCACGAAAGAGTTCAGCGCGTGGTCTTGGCATGAAACCATCGGAAACACTGCGGTTGCACCGCGACGAGATATTGCGGATGGCCAAGCAAGCGCATGTCCAAAACGTGCGGGTATTCGGGTCCACGGTCAGAGGGGAAGATCGTGAAGGGAGCGATCTTGACTTGCTCGTTGATGCGACCGAGCACACCTCTCTATTCGATCTCGGTGGATTAATGTGCGATCTCGAGATGCTGCTCGGTGTTCGCGTGGATATTGTTACTTCCGGTGCTCTGGCAGCCGTTCCGAGTCATCGACGCGCCATGGCTGCGAGAATCATGGATCAAGCAGAGGCGATATGAATCGCGAACGCTCTACCGTGCAGTGTCTGCAGGATGTCGTTCAATACATTGTCGACATCCAACGGTTCATCGGAACGAGAGAATTTTCCGCGTTTGCAAACGACCTCGTTTTGCAACGAGCGGTTTTATACAGTGCCATTGCGATAGGGGAAGCAATCAAGCTGATCGACCCAGCCGTCCGCGAGGCCAATCCGGATGTGAACTGGAAAGGCCCCGCAAAATTTCGAGATCTGCTCGCGCATAGCTATTTCGTTGTTGATCCGAAGGTCGTGTGGGAGACAGCGCAGAACCATTATCCAAAACTACGCGAGCAAGTTGAGACCATTCTCGCACAGCTTGGCCACTCCCAAGGGGCTCAAGTGAGTGAACCGCCTCGACAGCATGACATCGACGACGACGAGGAAGAGCCCGATCCGCCTCCGATGTGACGTTATTTGTCGTTTCGGAGCCGTTGCGGCATTCTCCACAGGCTTGCGTCTCGGAGGCCGCTGTTTCGCACTTTCCGTGCTCCCCCTGTCGTGCTGCGCACTGAAAGTCCAGGAAACCTCCATCCTGGCACATCCCGCTCGGCGCACTGCGCCGAGTCCCTGACGTCCGGTGCACGTTGTGCGCAGTGGCGCTCAACACTCCCTCGACAATCGCCACCCGCCCCGGACGCCCTGGCTGCGCCATTGGCTTCAACGCCAGTTCCCTGGCTACCGGGGGCTAGCTCCGCCTTTCGATCCCGTACCGACTGCCTTTCCAGACCCGGCCGCCCCTCCAGGCGCGCGGACCCTC
>JBJKSR010000060.1:0-8927 GCA_046703965.1 Gammaproteobacteria bacterium
GGTCAGGGCGGTGGAGGTACTGGGGCTCGGCAAGCACATAAACCTGATCACGGCCAACCCCGACGAGGTGAAGGAAGCCGTGCGAAAGAACGAACTCGTCGGACTCGTGGCCGAGATGACCTTCTCCGAGCAGAGGGATGCCGAACTGGATTCCTGCGAATCCCCGGCGCCGTTCCCGACACTGATGGCATGGATTGCCATCAGGCGCCGTTCCCAGTTGCGGGAGGGCGTATCGACACTGTTGACCGCGCTCGCGCCGCAGCTCAATCCGGCGGTCGTCGAAGCGTTCAAGCGCCGCAGCGCCCAACTGCCTCCCATGAAGGCCATGGCGGGGATCCGCATCCCCCGGTACGGATAAGATTCGACCCGGGCACCCGCGATCCGGCACCGAATTGAAACGAAGGGCCTGCGGGGTCAACCCGCAGGCCCTTCGGCCTCTCCCTTCCGCTGAGAGAACCGTTTCCGCGCCGGTGCTAGAAATGCACCTCCACGCGGCCGTAGAAGAACCGTCCCGGCGTCCGGTAATTCACCGGCAGGTAGCTGTTGGCAAACGCCGTGCGTGAAATCGGCGGCTCCTTGTCGAACAGATTATTGATGCCGAGCGTAAACGTGGTGTTCCACTGCGAGACCGTGTAGGAAGCCTGAACGTCGTGGTATACCGTCGTTCCCAGATGGTTCTGGCCCGACTGCACGCCGGCGACATATTTTTCGGGATTCGAGCACCAGTTCCCCGCCACGCTGCCGCTGACCGGCAGCGGCGAGTCGCCGCAGTTCTCCCACATGGGGCCGATCAGATAGATGTTCCAGGCGGCCGACCAGGGACCGTAATTCCAGTCGACGCCCATGTTGTAGCGATGCTTCGGCTGGCCGAAGAACGCACCCCCCATCGCGGTGCCCGCGTAGTTCTGGCAGTGCCCCAGACTGTTGCAGTTCTCGTCTTCCTTGATGAAGTTCATGCTCAGGTGCACCGTAAAGTCGCCCGCGGGCGTCGTGGGCAGCTTGTATCGGGCGTTGACGTCCCACCCGTTGACCTTGCTCGAGCCGGAGTTGCCGATCAGGTCGAAGATGTTGGTCACCACCTGGCCGTTCGGCGTCGTCACGATGTGCGAGCAGGCGTTGGCGTTCTGTTGAATGTAGCACTGGTCAAGGTAATACTGACCGCCCTTGCGGTTGATCGTATTCAGGATCTCCACCTTGAAGTAGTCGGCGGAAATATCCAGGCCCTCCGCCCAGGTCGGGCTGTACACGAAGCCGATGCTGCGGCTTGTCGCTTTCTCCGGCTCCAGGCCGGCATAGCCGCCGACGGTGGTGTGAATCTGCGTGGCGGGCTGGGTATGCATGACGCCGTTGCAGCCCGGAGGCAGGGTTCCCGTCGTCGCACACGGATCGTTGAGGTTGGGATAGTTGTCGCTCGCGCCCGAGAAGAGCTCGGACAGGCTGGGCGTGCGAAACGCCTGCGACCACGCGGCGCGGAGCAGCAGCTGGCTGATCGGCCGCCACTTGATCGTGACACGTCCGGTGGAGGAGTGCGCCCTGCCTGACGCGGGCCCGGTCTGTATCTGGGTTCCCTGCGGGATGTTGCCGATGCCGTCCCACTTGAACTGCGACCAGCGGTTGGCAATGTCCAGCGCAAGATCCTTGGCAAAAGGCATATTCGATGCGAGGGGGACGGTCAACTCCGCATATTGGGCGTTGGTGTTTTCGCGCCCGCTCGTGGGCTGGACCACGTTCCCCACCGTATTGCCCTCTGCGATCAGGGGATCGGGTGAGAAGAAGCCATCGACTTCCTCGTACTCGTAGCCGGCCGCGACGCCCCAGGGGCCCGCGTACCAGCTATTCCAGAAACTGCCCCCGACATTGGCGTTGTAATCGCGAATGACGTCCTGGGTGACGTTGTGGGCGGTGAACTGGATGTAATTGAGCATCTCGCTGTTGATCTGGTTGGATCCGCCGAACACGTCGAGCGGAACGCAGCCGGGCAGCGACTGGCAGCTCGCGTTGGGACCGAGCGCGTTCTGCAAGCGTGCGGTGTTCGCCAGACCCTGGGTAATAGCCGTGCGCAACGTCTGGCCGTAGATGTAGTCGGCACTCCACTGCCATTCGTTGTTGAACATTTCCCAGGAACCGTTGAACCCGCCGTTGAAGTAGAACGTCGCGTTGTAGCGCGAATAAATGCGATTGCCGGCGACTGTCGGCTGCATGCCCAGCAAGAGCAACGTATCCGAGCCTGCCGAACACGTGCCGTTGCCGCCGGTGCCGAAGCGCGAGCACCACGCCTGGTAGTTCGGGGTGCTCGAATAGGCCGGTACCAGATCCACGCCGAACGGGTTGTACATGTTCGTTCCCGATACGCCGAGCGGCAGGCCGTTGGCGCCCTGGGCGCCGTTGGCATACGCCCCCATGAACCAGACTTCGGGCGCGAGTGCCTGGACCGAGTTTCTGCGCTGGTAGGTGGAGGTGAAATGGAAAGTAACGTTGTCGGTCAGGTCGTAATGGCCCTGAGTGTAGACGTCCCAGCGCTCCGACGGCGTACGGAGGTAGTTGGCGGGCGCGTAATTGTAGTTGTTCTGCGCCGGATTATAGGGCTGCGGATTCGCATCCGGTCCGGTGAGCGGTCCCACGGTGAAGCACAGCCCGCCGCTGCATCCCGGGTAAGTCGTCCCCGTCGGGCCGAAATACCAGAAGTTGCCCCCGGGCGTGAACGGGCTGCCGTAAATCAGCCCGGTCCCGATATAGGGCTCCTTGGAAATGGTCCTCTGTCCCGCCCAGACCGCTTGCTGCTCGTAGTAACCGGCCGAAAGCAGGACGCTGGAGCGATCGCCGGAGGTACCCACGGTAAAGCTGTATTGCTGGGTCTTGCCGTCCCAGCCGCCGCCGTCGCCGTGCCCATCGTACATGCCGTAGTACGCGCTCGCCTGGGCGCCGTTGTAATTCGACTTCGTAATAATGTTGATGACGCCGGCAATGGCTTCGGAACCGTAAACGGCCGACGCGCCGTCCAGGAGCACGTCGATGCGGTTCACCACCGAAAGCGGAATGGTCGTCAGGTCGACGGCGCCGAACAGCGTCGGCACCCAGCGCTGGCCGTTGACGAGCACCAGGACCCGCTGCGACCCGAGGTCGTGCAGGTTGATCAGCTCCATGCCGTTGCCGCCGTTGTTGAACTGTCCGTTCAGCGACGAGCCGGAAGAAGTCAGGTTCTGCAAGAGGGCGCCCACGGTCACGAGACCCGTGGCGTTGATCTGCTGCCGATTGATGGTAATAACCGGCTGGGCGTTCGCGATGCTGGTCCGCGGTATATGGCTCCCCGTGACCGTGATCTGCGACAAATTCGACGTTCCCGACGTGGTGGACGCGGGCGCCCCTGTTTGCGCGAGTGCCGTACCGGCTCCGGCCAGCGTGCCGACCGCACCCACCGTGAGCACACTTCGCACCGCGCCCCTGAGTCTGTTTCCTTCAGCCATTTCGAACCTCCTTTGACGGCAGTCAGGATGATCGTTTTTCGCCGTGGTCCGTTGCCGAATGACGCGCGGGATCCACGTCGAAAATACCGATGTTCTTTTTATGACGTTATGGAATATATACCAGCGAAACCGTCCGGCCGACGTTGCGTCGACCGCTTTATAACCGTTGGTTATGAAGTGCTGTCGCTTTGTGGAAAATCCGCTATGGAGCACCCAAAAACCGCGTCGTTCCAGGGTCTTGCGTCCGTTTTCCAGATGACGGAGATGTCACTTTCGGGCTGCCCGGTCCCGGGCGGGGGACCTGGCGGTAACCGTAAAGGCCTCCAACGGTGTCCCGGACGAGATGCTGGAGTCGGCGGACGCCAAAGAAACGATGCCGTGCACTCCGGCCATTCGGAGGAAGTTCAATCGGCGATGCCATACAGGGCAAGCAACGGCCCGGGGTCCGGATCGCGCCCGCGAAACGCCTTGTAAAGTTCGCGCGCCGGCCGGCTGCCGCCCTCGGCGAGCACGGTATCGGCCAGGCGCCGGCCCGCCTTGAAATCCAGGTGCCCGTTTCGGACGAAGGCTGCGAAACCGTCGCGCGCCATGACTTCGGCCCACAAGTAACTGTAGTAGCCGGCCGCATAGCCGCCGCCGCAGACGTGCGAGAAGTTGCACTCGAAACGGTCGAGGTTCGAGACCGGCGTGACGCGAACCTCACGGCGAACGCCGTCCAGCACGCGGCGCACGTCGCCGATCTTCGGCGCCTCCTTATGAAGCGTGTGGATCCCGATGTCGAACAACGCGAACTCGAGCTGGCGGACGAGGCGCATCGCGCCCTGGAAACGCCGCGACGCGCCGAGCGCCTCCACCAGGTCGCCCGGCAGGGGCGCCCCGGTCTCCACGTCGCCGGACAGCTCGGCCAGGCCTGCCGGATGCCAGGCGAATTCCTCGTGCAACTGACTCGGGAATTCCACCGCGTCCCACTCCACGCCGGAGATGCCTCCCACCGACGGGTAACCCACCCGGGTCAGGAGGTGATGCAGGCAATGGCCGAGTTCGTGGCACAGGGTGACCACGTCGTCGTGGGTGATGAGTGCGGGGCGCCCGCGCGCGGGGCGCATGAAGTTGGCATTGAGAAAGGCCGCCGGGCGGCGGGTCACGCCCGCCAGCTCGAGGCGGTGCCCGCCCTCGTCCATCCAGGCACCGCCGCGTTTGCCGGGCCGTGCGTACAGGTCGATGTACAGACGTCCGATGCGCCGGCCATCGGGCCCGCTCAGCGACCACACCCGCACGTCTTCGTGCCATACCGGCACGTTCCGGTCGGTGCGGAAATGCAGGCCGTAAAGTTCGCGGCACAATTTGCGCAGCCCGGCCAACACGCGCTCCAGAGGCAGGTAGCGCCTCAGCGCCTCCTCGTCGAAGCCGTAGCGTGCCCTACGCAGCTTTTCCGAGTAGTAGCCGATGTCCCACGGCTCAAGCGATTCGTGAAGTCCTTCCTGCGCGGCGAAATCCGTCAGTGTCCTCAACTCGCGCTCCGCAGCCGGGCGGGCACGGCGGGCCATGTCGCCGAGGAACCGCTTGACCTCCGCGGCACTCCGCGCCATGCGCGGCACGAGTGCGTATTCGGCGAAATCGGAATAACCCAGCTTGCGCGCCAGGCGCCGGCGGGCCGCGAGGATGGTTTCGATCACCGGCACGTTGTCGAACCGGCCGGCCTGCGGCCCTGCATCCGACGCCCGGCTGACCCAGGCATCGTGTACGGTCCGGCGCAGTTCACGGTCGTCGGCATGGCGCAGCACCTCGAACACCACGCCCGGGTCGAGCGTCAACAACCAGCCCTTGTCGCCCCGCTCGCGAGCCCGCTCCTCCAGCAGTTCCACCGTCGCTTCGGGGAGGCCCTGCAGCCGCCGCCGGTCGGTAACGCGCGACCGCCAGGCGTCGGTGGCGTCAAGAACCTGCGACTCGAAGCGGTTGCCCAGTTCGCTCAGCTCCGCAATCAGCGACCGCGCCTGCTCGCGCTCTGCCGGCGGCAGGTCGGCCCCGGACAGATGGAAGCCGGTGAGGGCATGATCCACCAGGGTCTGCTCGGCCCGGGGACGGCGAGGGAAGTCCGGCGCATCGGCGATGGCCCGGAACGCAGCGTACAACCCCTGGTGCTGGCCGAGCCAGGTCTCATAGTCGGTGAGCGCCGCCAGCACGCGTTCGTAGGCCTCGCGTACAGCCGGCGTCGACGCTACGGAGTTCAGGTGCTTGAGCGGCGCGAAACGCCGCCCAATGTCCTCGTCGACCAGCTCCAGCGTCGGGATCAACGCATCCACATCGGCGGTGACGGCCGCCTCGACCTGGCGCCGGGCGCGAGCCAGGCGCCGCTCGATCGTGTCCGCCTCGGACGCCGGATCGAGATCCCGGAACCCGAGACCTTGCGGCGGCTTGATACTAACGCTGACCGGACTCTGCATGGCTGCTCGCTGGCGGTGGAAGAAAAAAGGGCCGGCACGCGTGCCGGCCCTTCGATTGTACCGTGCCCGCCGGCGGCTACTTCCCGCCGGAACCCTTCAGTCCGCGGTACTTGAGCATCGGCCCGATCCTGGGCTTGCCGCCGTAGAAGTTCTCGAACATCGTCTCCAGGTTCTCGGTGTTGCCTCGGGACAGGATCATGTCGCGGAAACGCTCGCCGTTCCGGCGAGTCATGCCGCCGTGGTCCAGGAACCACTGGTAGGCGTCGTCGCACAGCATCTCCGTCCACATGTAGGCGTAGTAGCCCGCGGCGTAACCGCTGCCCCAGATGTGGGAGAAGTAGCTGGAGCGGTAGCGCGGAGGCACCTGCTCCATGTACACGCCGGTCTTCTCGAGCGCCTTGCGCTGGAAGGCGTCGACGTTCTGCTCGGGCGCACTGGCCGGCAGCTCGTGCCACTGCATGTCGAGCTCGGCCGCCGCGACCAGTTCGGTCATGTCATAGCCGGAATTGAAGTGGCGCGCCTTCATGAGCTTTTCGACCAGCGACTTGGGCATCGGCTTGCCGGTCTTGTAGTTGATCGCGTAGTGCTCGAGCACCTTCGGATACAGCGCCCAGTGCTCGTTGAACTGCGAAGGGAATTCCACGAAGTCCCGCGCCGTGTTGGTGCCCGACAGGCTCGGGTATTCGACGTTGGAGAAGAATCCGTTCAGCGCGTGGCCGAATTCGTGGAACAGGGTCGTCACTTCGTCGAAGGTCAGCAACGTGGGCTGGCCCGGCGGTGGCTTCGGAATGTTGAGGACGTTGTAGATCACCGGCAGCGTCCCCATCAGCTTCGACTGCTCGACCATGTTGTCCATCCAGGCCCCGCCGCTCTTGTTGTCGCGCTTGTAGTAGTCGGCATAGAACAGGCCGAGCGGCGAACCGTCCTTGTCAAAGACCTCCCACACGCGCACGCCCTCGTGCCAGACCGGGATGTCGTGACGCTCCTTGAACGTGACGCCATAGAGCTGGTTGGCGGCGTAGAACACGCCCTTGGTCAGCACGTTGTTCAACTCGAAGTAGGGCTTGATCTCGCTCTCGTCCAGGTCGTACTTCTGCTTGCGCAGTTTCTGCGCGTAGTACTCCCAATCCCAGGGCTGGAGCTTGAACTTGCCGCCCTCCCCGTCGATGATCTTCTGCAGCTCGCCCGCCTCGTTGCGCGCGCGCGCGGTGGCGGGGCCGACCAGCTTGTGCAGGAAGGCGTCCACCGTGGACGGCTTCTTCGCCATCTGGTCGACCAGCTTCCACGCCGCGAAATCCGGGTAACCCAGGAGCTTCGCCTTTTCCGCCCGCACCTTGGCAAGCCTGGAGATCGTCGCCCGCGTGTCGTCGGGGCCGCCCTTCTCGGCGCGGTTCCAGGAATTCTCGAACAGTTCCTTGCGCACGTCGCGGTTGGTCAGCTCCGAGAGGTCCGGCTGCTGCGTCGTGTTCTGCAGCGGGATGACCCACTTGCCGTCGAGCCCGCGCGCCTTTGCGGCGTCGGCCGCGGCCGCGATCTGGTCGTCGGTCAGGCCCGCGAGCTTCGACTTGTCGGAAACCACCAGCGCGCCGTCCCTGGTCGCGGCAAGCACCTTGTTGACGTACTGCGCGCTCAGCGTGGCGGCTTCCTCGTTGAGCTTCTTGAGCTTTGCCTTGTCGGCGTCGGACAGGTTGGCGCCGTTATGCACGAACTTGTTGTAGTAATAGGTAAGCAGGCGCCTGGACTCGGGATCGAGCTTGAGCTTGCCGCGCTTCCCGTAAAGCGTCTTCACGCGCTCGAAGAGCTTCTTGTTCAGGTAGATCGCGTCCTCGTGGGCAGCCAGCCTGGGCGCCTCTTCCTCCTGCACCTGCTGCAGTGCAGGATTCGTATTGGCGCTGGTGAGGACGTTGAAGTCCATCATCACCCGGTCAAGCTCCGAGCCGCTCTCCTCGAGCGGAATCAGCGTGTTCTGGAAAGAGGGCGGCGCGGGGTTGGCCGCGATCGCGTCGACGATCGCAATCTGCCGCGCCATCCCGTCCTCGATCGCCGGCTTGAAATCGGCGTTCGTGATCTTGTCGAACGGCGGCGCATGGAAGGGCAGCGTACTGGCGTGCAGGAGCGGGTTGGTGCTCGACGCCGGCGCCACGACGGGCGCGGCGCCCTGACTCGCCATAGCGGTCCCCGCCGCGGCGGCGGTCGCGGCCGCATGCACAGATGCGGTCGAGGACGAGGATGCAGGGGGATTGGATTTGGAGCAGGCCGCTACAGCCAGCGTACCCGCCGCCAGCGCACCCGCCAAGAGAAGCCGGTTCATGATGGTTACCCTCCCAGTTGCCAAGTAAAGGGCGGCGCGCGATTTCCCGGCGCGCGCCGCCGAGAGCCGCACTTTAGCAGCCGCCGCCAACCCCGTCCAAGCAGGTGCGCGTGCCTAGTCCCGGGCCACGCGGGACAAGGCCGCCCGGGCGGCTTCCAGCGTGGCTTCGATGTCGTCCGCGCCGTGGGCGGCACCCACGAACCAGGCCTCGAATGCCGAGGGAGGGAGGTAGATGCCGGCGTCCAGCATGGCGTGGAAGAAGCGGGCGTGGCGCCCGGTGTCGCCCGCCTGCGCCCCGGCGAGGTCGCGCACGGGGCCGGCACCGAAGAACACCGTGAGCATCCCGCACACATGATTGACGCAGGCCTCGACCCCCGCCTCGCGCGCCGCGGTGTCCAGGCCGGTTGCCAGGGCCCGGGTGCGCGCCTCGACCGTATCGTAGAAGCCGGGCGCGGCGGTGAGTTCGAGCGTGGCGAGCCCGGCGGCCATTGCCAGCGGTTTGCCCGAGAGCGTGCCCGCCTGGTACACGGGCCCGTCCGGCGCGAGCTGCGCCATCAGTTCCCGGCGGCCGCCGAAGGCCGCCGCCGGCATGCCGCCGCCGACGATCTTGCCGAGGGTGGTGAGGTCCGGGGTGATGCCGTACCGGCCCTGGGCGCCGGCCGGGCCGACGCGGAAACCGGTCATCACCTCGTCGAAGATCACCAGGGC
>JBJKSR010000061.1:0-3712 GCA_046703965.1 Gammaproteobacteria bacterium
CCCCCTCCTTTACATTGCCATCGAAGAACTGGCTCCAGCTTTCTCCTGCAATCATCTTCTCCGTATCCTCATCAAACCCACTCGAGGACTGGTGACAGCGCAGTGACCATCTCCACATGGATATGTGATGACGTCCTCCAGTACCATGTGGGGTCATCCGTAGCACTTCATCTGAATGTCATCGTCGCAACCATGGAATGCGCGCACAAATTGGCGGAGCCCGGTTGGATCAGCCACCTTAAGTGCTTTGAGGCCGCTTTCATTTCCTCCGTTCTCAATTATGTGACTCACTTTGAAGCATGCAATCGGGCGGTTAACTGTGCCAGTTCGCGACGCACCGCGTCATACATTGCAGGCGTGGGCGCGGCGTCAGCTCCCCCGATGTCGGCCGCTAAACCACTCAACGTGCCGTTCATTCCCGCAAATTGCCGGGTGGCGGCGCTGTTGCCATGCTGTTTCGCGGCCTCGTAAGCCTGATAACTTTCGCGCATTCCGGCCATGAGTTTCTGTTCCAGCGATAGTTGGGCAGCGAAGGCAGCCGCGGTCGTGTTCTCGCGCGGGTCGCGCCGGACCGTGAGGGGCTGGGCATAGGTCTGGCCGGCCACGGTCAGCTTGACGACATATTTCCCGGGGACGGCGAGCGGGCCCTCCGGACCTACCGGCGTCTTGTGCGGGATTGCGGACATGGGGTAGGAGTGCTCTACCGCCGCCGGCGGCGCATAGCGGAGATCCCAGACGAAGCGGTTCATTCCTACATGGGTGGGCAAGGGTTTCGGATCCGCCATCCAGTAGTCCGCAATTGTCGGCCACTTCAGCGGTCTTTTGACACTTTCCGGGATTGGAGCGCTGCTGTACTGGCGCACCAAATTCCCGTTTTCGTCGTAAATCGCCAGCTTGATTTTCTGGGACGGCACGGCCCGCAAAGTGTAATCCAGAATCGCGCCGGCAGGCGGATTTGTTCCGGCGGGCTCTTCAGGCGGCAATGGAGTATCTGAGTTGGTGTCCCTGCGCACCCGGTATGCTGCCGCCGGCCGGAAGAGATAAGCCGGGGCGGCGGCGACCTGAGCATTGAGTTGACGCAGTGGGCTCAAGTCGTCCAGGATCCAGAACGCCCGGCCAAACGTCGCCGCCACCAGGTCGCTATCCTGGATGGCCAGATCGCGCACCGCGGTGGTTGGCAGATTGAGTTGTAGCGACTGCCACTCCGCGCCATCATCGAAAGACACAAAGACGCCGTTTTCCGTGCCAGCGTAGAGCAGTCCCTGCCGTTTCGGGTCCGCTCGAACCACCCGAACAAAGCTGCCGTCGGGAATGCCGGAAGTGATCCTGGTCCACATGCGCCCGTAGTCGTCCGTGCGGTAGATGTAAGGCTGAAAATCACCCCACACATGACGGTCCATCACTACATAAGCCGCGGAAGGGTTGAATGGCGAGGCCTCAATCATGCTGACGGTGTCGAGTGGCTTCATTGCCGGAATTGTCGCCCGCTGCCAATTCTTGCCACCGTCGCGCGTAACCTGCACCAGCCCGTCGTCGGTGCCTGCCCAGATCACGCCGGAATTCAGGGGTGAGGGAGCAAGCGCCGAGATGGCGGCCCAATCGCGGCTGGTCTTGCCGTGCGGGAGAGAGTGCACGGGCAGATTGGCTCGATGCGTAAGATCGGGACTGATTCGCTCCCAATGGCGGCCGGCGTCTGAACTTTCGAGGACATATTGCGCGCCATAATACAAGATGGTGCCGTTTTCGGGCGAGAACACCAACGGCGGCTCGACCGTACCCCACCACGGGCCGAACGCGTAACGGTATGGTCCCCCGCTACCGATGTAGGGCGTTACGTCGAGGGTTTGCCAGGTGCCGCGAACCCTGCGGCTAATGCCAGGGCCGCATTGGCTCGAGAAGATCCACTGCGGATGCGCCGGGTCCGGTATCACATACCCATATTCGCAGGCGCCCATCGAGAGCCGCCAATCCATGAAGTTAATGTCACCGAAAGCTCCCCGGCTGCTCACCTCGACCGATCCGTTGTCCTGCTGCGGGCCGTAAATCCAGAAGGGGAATCGGTTATCCGTCGAGAGATGGTACATCTGCCCGGTCGGCTGGTTGTACCAGCTGCTCCACGTCTTGCCTCCGTCCAGGCTTACGCTCGCCCCCTGGTCAGCACCGAGGATCATTTCGCTGCTCAGACAGCCCTTGCCGCCCGCTATGGGCAGGCATGGGCTTTGGGGGTCGATCCAGAGTTTGTGATAGTCATCTCCGCCTGGCGAACTCTTTAAAACCTTGAACGTCTTTCCGCCATCAACCGAACGATAAAATCCGGTCTGAACCACATAGACAACATTGCGATTTTGTGGGTCCATAAAGACGCCGTTGAAATAGCCGGAGCGCCCGCCGGGAGTCAAGCGTGGATCTTTCGTGATGCGCCGCCAGGTGGCTCCGCCATCGTCGGAGCGAAACAACCCGCCTTGAAGGTGGTCATTGGTCGGCTGAGCCCTTGCAATATCTGCGAAGACGCGTCCGCCATCGGCCGCTAGCCCGATGCGCCCCATGGGCCAGGCGGGAAGTCCGTGGCCGGATATGGCTCGCCAGGTTCGTCCTCCGTCAGTGGATTTGTAGATGGCCCCGCCGGCCTGGTCGCTGTCGGGTGGCGCCGGCGGCAAAGCGGCCTGATGGTGCCAGAGCGACGCATACACCACCCCGGGACGAGCGGCATCGTACGCCAGTGAAATGGCGCCCGTCGTGTCATTCTTGTAAAGAGTTTTGGTCCAGGTTCGGCCGCCGTCCGTAGTCAAGAAGACGCCACGATGAGGATCGGGCGCATAGGCGTTCCCGAGCGCCGCCACCAGCACCTCATTGGGGTTGGTCGGGTCCACCAGGATCGCCCCGATGTGCGCGGTATCGGTAAGGCCGATATGGCGCCAGGTACGCCCACCGTCATCCGAGCGCCAGACTCCGTCTCCTAAGTTTGCTGCCCCCCAGGAGTTGCTGGCGATACCAAAATCGCCGGTGCCAACATAAACGATCTTGCTGTTCGACGGGGCAACAGCGAGAGCGCCGATCGAGGCGACGTGGGCCTGATCGAAGATCGGCTTCCAAACAACCCCGGCGTCCGTGGTTTTCCAAACGCCACCCCCGGGACTCGCCATGTAGTAGACACGCGGGTTTCCGATCACTCCGGCCACCGCTGAAACGCGGCCCGCACGGAATGGACCGACCAGCCGCCATCGCATGCCAGCGTACAGATCGGGATTGAACTGGCGAGCTTTTAGCGGGACGACGGCAACCAGACCGGCGATGAAAACGACGGAAACTATGATGAAGGTTTTAGTGAAGCTAAATTTGATTCTGAACATGTTTTCCCCTGTCATGTGCTGAGTCCGGGTCGGACGTCAGAAAGTAGCAGAAAGGTTCACTGTTCGTGAACGCTTTGAACCGGCTTCGCCTCTAAACAACGAGGCCGTAAAGACGGAGTATAAGCCCCTGTAACTGCTTTTGAAGGACTCTTACGGGTACCACGCCGGATCGGCGAGCGTCAAGTAGAAGAGGAACTTTGGACCAATAACCGGGGTCGAGAGGACTGGAGCGACAATATGCGAACTGCAAGACAGCGAGTTGTGAGCTGTTGATCTGGACGCCGTCGGGAGCAGGCAAGGGCACATCTTGAAAAGATTGGCTCCTCGGGCAGGACTCGAACCTGCAACCCTTCGGTTAACAG
>JBJKSR010000062.1:0-6417 GCA_046703965.1 Gammaproteobacteria bacterium
CGGAAGCGGACCGCGGGCTGCGGCGCGTAAAGGTGAACGGGGCTTGCGGCGACCTTTTCGCTGGCTTCGCGCAAAGGCTCGATGTCGTCGAGGATCCAGATGCCGCGCCCGTGGGTGGCGATGACCAGGTCGCCGTCATGCACCCGCAGGTCGCGCACCGACGCCGTGGGCAGGTTGAGTTGCAGCGGCTGCCATTCATCTCCGTCGTTGAACGAAACGAAAACGCCCTGCTCGGTGCCGGCGTAGAGCAGTCCCTTGCGCTTCGGGTCGGGGCGCACCACGTGCACGTAGTCGCCGTCGGGAATGCCGCGTACCCCCTTGCGCCAGTGGCGCCCGGAATCATGAGAGATGTAAATATAGGGCGCGAAGTCGTCCACCTCGTGCCGGTCGATGGCGACGTAGGCGCTGGCGGGGTCGTGCGGATCGGCATCGATGGCATCCACCCGGCTCCAGGCGCCCAGGTGCGGCGGCGTCACGTTATGCCAGTGTTTGCCCCCGTCCCGGGTGAGCCAGATGTGGCCGTCGTCCGTGCCGGCCCAGATCACGCCCCGCTTCGCGGGCGACACGGCGAGAGCGTACACGACCGAGTAGCCGCAGCCGGCCGCATCCGTCCGGGTCGGCGCCCCCTTGCAATTCTCGCCCTTGCGTTCGCCCGTCAGATCCGGGCTGATCGTGTGCCAGTGCTGGCCGTCATCGGTGGTTTCCAGCACGGCCTGGGCGCCCACGTAGAGCGTGTCGGGGTCGAAGGGAGACAATGCCAGCGCCGTGTTCCAGGGGAAGTGGTAGTGGACGGCGGCGGGCTTGGCTCCGAACGGCACCAGCGTGACCGGCGAAATTCCGCTCGCAATCTGCGTCCGGGTGTTGTAGCGGGAGATGGAACCGCCGAAGCCGGAGCCGTAGATGATCGAGGGGTCGCCCTTGCGCGGGAAGATGTAGCCTGATTCACCGCCGCCGCCGACGGGTTGCCAGTCGTGGTTGGTGATGATGCCGTCGCGCGACCGTGAGGGGATCATCAGGGCCCCGGAGTCCTGTTGCGTGCCGTAGATGTCGAAGGGGACGCGGTTGTTGACGCTGATGTGGTAGATCTGCGCGGTGGGCTGGTTGAACCAGCTCGACCAATGGGCGCCGTCGTCGAGGCTGAGCGACGCCCCCTGGTCCGAGCCCAGGATCATGTCGGAGGGGTTGCCCGGGTCGAGCCACAGGGCGTGCATGTCGTCTCCGTTCGGGGAGCCCTTGATCGCCGTAAAGTGCTTCCCGCCGTCGGTCGAGCGGTACAGCGACGTGTTCGGCACGTACACCACGTCGGGATTGCGGGGATCGACGTAGATGCGCCCGAAATACCACCCGCGCCCGCAGATGCGGCTTTCGTCGTTCACGCGTTTCCAGGTGGCGCCGCCGTCGTCGGAGCGGTAAACGCCGCTCCCTTGGCCCGCACTGTTGGCGCCGCCGGCGCTTTGCCCGGAACTGACGATCGCGTACAAGCGCGGTCCCGGGGTGCCGGGCGCAACGGCGATCCCGATGCGCCCCATGTGCCGGGGCAGCCCCTTCATCGCCAGTTTCCGCCAGGTCTTGCCGCCGTCGCTGGAATGATAAATGGCGCTGCCCTGCCCCTGCTGGGGCGGGTACTGGAACCACGGCGGACGTTGCGCGTTCCAGGTCGTTGCGTAAATGCTGTCGGGGTGGGACGGGTCGCGGGCGAGATCGATCGCGCCCGTGTGATCGTTTATGAAAAGCGTCTTGCGCCAGTGCTTGCCGCCGTCCGTCGTGAGGAACACCCCGCGCTGCGCATTCGGCCCCCATGCATGCCCGAGCGCCGCCACCAGGACCCGGTCGGGATTGGACGGATCGACCAGCAGCCGGCCGATGTGGCGGGTGTCGTCGAGTCCGACGTGGCTCCATGTCCTGCCGCCGTCGGCGGAACGCCAGACGCCGTCCCCGTAGGAGGCATCCGATCGTATCGTCGATTCACCGGTGCCCACGTAGATCACGGTCGGGTTGGATGCGGCGACGCCGATCGCGCCGACGGACGCCACCGGCTGATGCTGGAAGAGGGGCTGCCAGGTGACGCCGGCATCCGTGGTCTTGAAAACCCCGCCGTCCACGGCCCCGAAATAGCCGAGGTTCGGGTGGCCCGCGACGCCGGCTACCGCGTCTACCCGTCCGCCGCGGTAGGGGCCTACGAAACGCCATGACAGGCCGCCGAACAACTGCGCGGGAAGTGCCTGGGCGGAGGCCGTGGCGAACAGGAGGAATGCAATGCAGAGAAGACGCGACATAATGTGACTCCTTGGGCGCAATCAACGAATTGTAATCAAAAAATCTTGTTGCCGCTTTTCGTCTGCTCTATACTTCAACTATGTTCCCTTTCGCATGAGTGTCTGATTACTATGAATATTCGAATTTTAGCGTTCGCGGGGGTTGCGGCTTCGGTTCTGGCGCTCGCAGCCTGTGCTTCCCAGCCCCAGGGCAAGCAGCAGGTCGCAAAACAGGACAATTCCAAGATGGTGTGCATTAAGTTGCAGCCGCTGGGATCGCATATCCCGCAGGTATCCTGCATGACCCAGCATCAGTACGCCGAGTACAGGAAGCAGAAGGCCGAGAACAGGGCCAACAGCCGGCATGCCTTAAACCAGCAGAACCAGCAGTCCGCTCAGTGCATGGGCGGCGACTCCGGTTGCGGCGGTGGCGGCGTTTGAACCCGGCGTTGTTGCGGAGCCTGCGGGACGCGGGCTGAAAAATCGACTGAACGGTTGACGAGCGGGCCCCGCGGGGGCCCGCTTCGTTTTCGGGGGGACGACATGTGCGGCGGCCCCGGGCCGGCGTGGCCGACCGGTGCCGACTGGAATGGCGGATGCAGCCGGTAAACTATGGCAAGGCGCCTGTTTTGGCGGGCGTCCGCGAGAGTCCTCCTGCGCGGACTGCGCTGCAGGGTGATATGCATCAAGGGGTGATCGAATGGCTACGCGTTTCCGGGACGTCGAATTGCGGGCCCCCACCGGGCCTTCGCTTTCGTGCAGGGGCTGGGTGCAGGAAGCGGCGCTGCGCATGCTGCACAACAACCTGGACCCGCGGGTCGGCGAGAATCCGAAGGAACTGGTGGTGTACGGCGGCATCGGACGCGCCGCGCGCAACTGGGAGTGCTTCGATGCGATCGTCGCCACCTTGAAGCGGCTCGAGGACGACGAGACGCTGTTGATCCAGTCCGGCAAGCCCGTCGGCGTGTTCAAGACGCATGAAGACGCGCCGCGCGTGCTGCTCGCGAACTCCAACCTGGTGCCCAAGTGGGCTACCTGGGAGCATTTCTTCGAACTCGACAGGAAGGGCCTCATGATGTTCGGCCAGATGACGGCCGGCTCCTGGATCTATATCGGTTCGCAGGGCATCGTGCAGGGCACCTACGAAACGTTTGCCGAGGCTGTGCGCCAGCATTACGGCGGCAAGCCGGAAGGCCGTTGGCTGCTGACCGGCGGGCTGGGCGGCATGGGTGGGGCGCAGCCCCTGGCGGCGGTATTCGCTGGCCTGTGCTGCCTCGCGGTGGAGGTTGATCCCGCGCGCATTCAAAAGCGGCTGGACAGCGGCTACCTGGACAGGAAGACGGACAGCCTCGACGAGGCGCTGGCCATGATTCGGGAGGCCGCGGAAAAGGGCGAAGCCGTCTCCGTCGGCCTCCTCGGCAATGCCGCCACCGTGTTCGAAGAGATCGGCACCGGCGATTATCTGCCGGATCTGGTCACCGACCAGACCTCGGCCCACGATCCGCTGAACGGCTACATTCCGGTCGGCTACGATTTGCCGCAGGCCGCCGAATTGCGCGCAGCCGACCCCGACGAATACGTGCGCCTGGCCAAGGCGTCGATGGCCCGGCAGGTGCGGGCGATGCTCGGCTTGCACGAGCGCGGCATTCCCACCTTCGACTACGGCAACAACATCCGCGCCATGGCGCAGGATGCCGGCGTCGAAAACGCCTTCGATTTCAAGGGCTTCGTACCCCTCTATATCCGCCCCCTGTTCTGCGAAGGCATGGGGCCGTTCCGCTGGGCGGCGCTGTCCGGGGACCCCGAGGACATCTACAGGACCGACGCCAAGGCCAAGGAGCTGTTTCCCGAGAAGACGCATCTGCACCGCTGGCTGGACATGGCGCGCGAGCGAATCCAATTCCAGGGGCTGCCGTGCCGCATCTGCTGGCTGGGCTACGGCGAGCGCCACAGGCTGGGGCTGGCGTTCAACGAGATGGTCCGCACCGGCGAATTGAAGGCGCCGATCGTGATCGGCCGCGACCATCTTGATGCCGGCTCGGTGGCTTCGCCCAATCGCGAGACCGAGGCCATGCGCGACGGCTCCGACGCCGTGGCCGACTGGCCGCTGCTCAACGCCATGCTGAACACGGCGAGCGGTGCCTCGTGGGTGAGTTTTCACCACGGTGGCGGCGTCGGCATGGGTTATGCGCTGCACGCGGGGGTGGTGATCGTGGCCGACGGCAGCGAGCGGGCCGAGCGCGCGCTGGCCCGCGTGCTGGTAAACGACCCCGGGACCGGCGTCATGCGTCTCGCCGACGCCGGATACGACAAGGCGATCCGGGTGGCGGGGGAGCGGGGGCTCGACTTGCCGATGATCGCCGGGGACTGATCTGCCACGGTGGGCCCGCCGCGTGCCGCCGATTGATGTTGCCCGCGCCAGCAGGTATTCTGTCGCCAAATCACGGCGGGTGACGGCGATCTCGTGATAACCGGACCGGACATCGGATGCAGCGCGGGCGTGCCGGGAATGCGCCCCTGCCACACGGTTTCCGGATTCGCCGCGACCGCCTCTACCCCTTCCAAGATTCCATGAAGTGCCCGGTCTGCAAAAGCCCGCTGGTCGTCGTGGAGCGTGAATCGATCGAACTGGACTGGTGCCCGGATTGCCGGGGCGTGTGGTTCGATTCCGGCGAACTGGAGCTGCTCGCGGCCAAGGTCGGCGGGCATCTGCATCCGGAGATGATCGGGCGCCCGGCGCGGGGGACCGGCGAGGCGCGTCGGCGTTGCCCGCGGTGCCGGCGCAGGATGGAGAAAGTCAGCCCGGCGGGTGCCGGCGACCTTCTCCTCGATCGTTGCCGCAAGCACGGCTTGTGGTTCGATGCCGGCGAACTCGGCGTGTTGATGCGACGGCTCGAGGACGACGGCGCCGAAGCCGCCGTAGTGAATTTTCTGAACGAAACTTTCGCCCGCTCCGCCGAGGGCGGGCTCCCCGGCAACTCAGAGGAGTCAGGCACATGATTGGCGTGTGGATCATTCTTGGAATTATCGTACTGCTGATCGCGTTCATGATCGGCATGTACAACGCGATGGTGCGCTTTCGCAACCAGGTGAAAAATGCCTGGGCCCAGATCGATGTGCAGCTGAAGCGCCGCCACGATCTCATTCCGAACCTGATCGAAACGGTCAAGGGCTACATGCACCATGAGCGGGAGACCCTGGAAAGCGTGACCAGGGCCCGTACCCAGGCGGTAAACGTTTCCGGGGGCAGCGTGGCCGAACAGGCGCAAGCGGAAAATGCCTTGTCCCAGACCCTGCGTTCGCTGTTCGCGGTTTCGGAGAACTATCCCAATCTGAAGGCGAACCAGAATTTCCTGGCGCTGCAGGAGGAGCTGACTTCGACCGAGAACAAGATCAGTTTCGCGCGCCAGTTCTACAACGATGCCGTCATGAAATTCAACAACAAGATCCAGACGTTCCCGGCAAACATGATGGCCGGGATGTTCGGCTTCAAGGAGGCGGAATCGTTCGAGGTTGAAGAAGCCGCCGAGCGTGAAGTTCCCAAGGTCAGCTTCTAGGACTGGGTCCGTTGAAGAGAATTTCCCGCCAGGACGCGAAGGCGCAAAGGCAACAGAGAAACGATTTTCCGGGGAATCCCCGTTTCCGGCGCTTTGCGCCTTTGCGTCTCCGCGAGAGACATTAGTCGATGTTCGAGCTGATTCGTGCCAACAAGCGACGGGCCTTCGTTCTCGTGGTGGCCATGGCCGCGCTGCTTGGCGCCCTCGGTTACGGTCTCGGCCTGGCGTTCTGGCACCGGCCGCTCGCGGGGCTCGTCGTCGCCTTCGCGATCTGGGCCGTGCTGGCGCTCATGACCTGGTTCCAGGGCGACGCGATGATCCTGAGCGCCAGCGGGGCGCGACGCATCGAGAAAAAGGATCATCCCGTGCTGTTCGACGTGGTCGAGGAGATGACGATCGCCGCCGGACTGCCCAAGACGCCCGAAGTCTACATCCTCGACGTCGAGGCGCCCAACGCATTCGCCACGGGGCGCAGCCCGGAGCGCGCCAAGATCGCGGTCACCGCCGGCCTGCTGGAGCGCCTGGACCGCGACGAGCTGCAGGGCGTGATCGGCCACGAGATCGGGCATGTCGCCAACCGCGACGTGCTGTACATGATGTTTGCC
>JBJKSR010000063.1:0-3025 GCA_046703965.1 Gammaproteobacteria bacterium
GCTCTCCGGGGCGCCGGCACGCGCGGGCTGCGGATGGCTGGACGGCGCGCTGGCGTTGCTGTAGACGGACAGCCCGCGCAGCTTCATGGCGGCGAGGATGCTCTTGAGCTGCGTCGGAGGCAGGCGCCGGATGAGGGCTGCGACGATGCGCGCCCGCAGGGTCGGATGGAACAGGGGCACCTGTGCGCCCTTGGCCTCAATGCGTCGCTCCCAGGCCTGCCCCTGTCGTTCGGCCGCCACCGCGAGGTCGTTGAACAGCCGTGCGCGGCTCGGGTTGTCGCTCTCGCGCTCGGCGAGAATGCGGTACAGCCACGCGGACTGGCGTTCCTCGTG
Organism: Gammaproteobacteria bacterium; assembly: GCA_046703965.1. Classification (GTDB taxonomy): domain Bacteria; phylum Pseudomonadota; class Gammaproteobacteria; order JAKDMP01; family JAKDMP01; genus JBAUSV01. The sequence goes on from JBJKSR010000063.1 coordinate 334, forward strand.
CCAGCTTCCCAGTTCACTCATTCGTTGGCGACCCCGTGCGGGACGTGACCGGTCGCGACCAGTCCCGAGGCCCCTTCGCAATGGCGGCGCTGGTCGTCGAAGAAGATGTCGGCGCCGAAGGTCTTCAGGAACGGCGCCTTTTCCAGGCCGCCGAGAAACAGCGCCTCGTCGATGCGCACGTTCCAGGCCCGCAGTGTGCGGATCGCACGTTCGTGCGCCGGCGCCGAGCGCGCGGTCACCAACGCGGTGCGAATCGGAGAATCCTTGATCGGGAAATCGGACTGGATGCGGTGCAGCGCGGCGAGGAAGTTCTTGAACGGCCCGCCCGCCAGCGGTTCGTGCGCGGCACGGCGCTCGCTTTCGGCGAAGGCCTCGAGCCCGCCCTCGCGGAAGATGCGCTCGGCCTCGTCGGAAAACAGCACGGCGTCGCCGTCGAAGGCAATGCGCAATTGTTCACCCAGCGCCGGCTCCACGCGGTGCGGGATGATGGTGGCGGCGGCGGTGTGGGCCTCGAGCGCGCGGGCGACGTCGGCCGGATCGGCGGACAGGAACAGGTCGGCCGCGAACGGGGAAACGTAATGGTAAGGCGAGCGCCCGTTGGTGAACGCCGCCTGCGTGATGTCGAGTTCATGGTGTTCGATGGCGCGAAAGATCCGCAGGCCCGTGTCGGCGCTGTTGTGCGAGAGCAGGATCACGTTGACCCGCCGGTGGCCGGGGTCGTTCAGGCGCAGCAACTTCCGCACCAGGGCAAAGGCGACGCCCGGCTCCAGAAGCTCCTCTTCGTGCTCGATCTGGTAGCGCGCGTAGGCTTCCAGCCCCTGCTCGGTATAGATGCGGTGACTCTCCTCCAGGTCGAACAGCGCGCGCGATGAGATGGCGACGGTGAGCGCGTGGTCCGAACCTGTTTCCTGCAGCTTCACGGCGTCGGTCATATCGCTCGCGTCGTCCGCCTCAGGAGGATTTGTAAAGCTCGGCCACGAACCCGGTGTTCGAGTTGGAGGCGCCCAGATAGATGTAGACGCCGGAGCCGTTGTTGAACAGGTTGTTGAGGTCCTTGGTCTCGGCGAACGCGATCCCGTTGACTCCGCCCGCGCACACCGGGCTGGAGCCGCTGCTGGTGAGGCCGAGCGTCATCAGATCGTAGCCGGGAACGACGCTCAGCGTGCCCTGGCCCGAGCAGCCGTAGCCGTCGTTGAAGGTGAACGATCCGTCGCTGTTGAGCGTGAAGCTGATGGCGATCGAGTTACTGCCCCAGTAGTAGCCCTGGTAGGTGCCGGCCAGCTTGGACAGCGACGGCTCCGTGGTGGAGATGTCCTGGTGGGTGAGCGTGAAGCTGCCGCCGCCGTTGTCCCCGCTCAGGATCCCCGTGATGTCGGTGATCACGCTGTTGCTGTCGTTCGCCTGGCCCGCCAGGTTGAAGTTGCGCACGAGCTGGCCGTTACTGAAGGTTTGCCCGTAGGGCGGCAAGCCGGTCGCGTTGTCGGTGAAGCTGCCATTGTCGATTTTGCTCGGCAGCACGTAGAGATTGCCGTTCACGGCGCCGAAATAGGCGTAGCCATTCCCCTGGACGGCGCCGTAAATTGCCACCGGGCTCGATCCGTCGTTGGCGGTGTAGTAACCGAAATACACGCCTTGGGCCGTCGTCGTCGTGTTGAACAGCTTGCAGCCCCCGAGCAGCCCGGCGCCCAGCAGGGCGAGGGCGGAAATGCGGAGCAGGGACTTGATGGACACGGGGGGCCTTTGGGGTTCGAGTCTCGATACGTACCAGCATAGAACATATCGCGTGGGAGTGAACATTCGCTTACGCGGTCGGTCATAATAGCGGTCAAACCACGTATTTCCCGGAGCAGAGATGAACCCTATTCGTCCCCGCAGCAGCAATCCCGCGCTTCGTGCGCTCGCCTCGCGCGGCATTCCGCAGGCCAAGGCGGGCGAAGGCGCCATGACCGTGAGCGGCGCCGTCAACAGGACCATCATGCTGGTCGCGCTGGTCGTGATCGGCGCGGCCTGGGTATGGAGCCGTTATGCGGTGGCGCTGCCGCAAGGCGCCGGCGCGGCGGCCGGGGCGGTGACGGGCTATCTGATCGCCGGCGTCATTGGCGGACTGGTCGTCGCGGTGGTCACCGTGTTCAAGCCCACCTGGGCGCGGATCACGGCGCCCGTCTATGCCGTGCTGGAGGGACTCGCCGTGGGCGGGATTTCGGCGATCCTGAACAACCGCTATCCCGGCATCGTGATCGAGGCCGTGGGGCTCACCTTCGCCGTAATGACCGGGATGCTGTTGCTCTACCGCACGGGCCTGATCAAGGTAACGCCTGCACTGCAGCGCGGGATCATCGCCGCCACCTTCGGCGTGTTCGCCTTTTACGGCGTGACCTGGTTGCTGGCGCTGTTCCATGTCGATACCTCGATGCTGTTCGGGCATAACAAGCTCTCCATCATCATCAGCCTGGTGATCGTGGCCATCGCCGCCTTCAACCTGGTGCTGGATTTCCATTTCATCGACCAGGGCGCCAAGGCCGGGCTGCCGCGCTACATGGAGTGGTACATGGCGTGGGGGCTCACCGTGACGCTGGTGTGGCTGTACCTGGAAATACTGCGCCTGCTGGCGTCGTCCAGAAGCAACTAGGAAGAACGCTCGCCACCACGCTGCGGGGCAACGGAGAACATCTCTCGCAGAGGCGCAAAGACG
>JBJKSR010000064.1:0-3171 GCA_046703965.1 Gammaproteobacteria bacterium
CGGCCGCATAGCGGGCCGTGATCAGCGAGCCCGACTTGAGTGCGGCCTCCACTACCAGCGTGCCCAGCGCCAGACCGCTGATGATGCGGTTGCGACGCGGAAAATGCTCCGGGAGGGGCGGGGTGCCGGGACGGAATTCACTGACCAGGGCGCCCCGGTCTCCGGCAATCCGCTCGGCCAGCGCCTCGTGGCGGCGCGGGTAGATGCTGTCGAGGCCGGTGGCCATCGCGGCTACGGTGGTGCCGCCCCCGTCCAGCGCACCGGTGTGGGCGGCACCGTCGATGCCGAGCGCCAAGCCGCTGGTCACCGTAAATCCCGCGCCCGCGGCGAAGGCAGCGAACTCGGCGGCCAGCTCGCGTCCGCCCGGGCTCGGGTTGCGCGACCCGACCACCGCCAGCTGGGGCCTCCCGAGCAGCGCCGTGTTACCGACAACGTAGAGCACCGGCGGCGGACTGGAGATCTCCGCCAGCAGGGGCGGGTAGGCCGGATTCCCCCACCCGATGACGTGATGTCCGGGCTTGGCGGCCCACTCGAGTTCCCGCCCGACGGCCTCGCGATCCGGTTTCTCCAGCGCCCGCCGCGTGGCCGCGGACAGGCCGATTTCGCGCCAGCGTCTGCTGCCGGCGCCGACGGCGGCAGCGGCCGTGCCGAAATGCTCGATGAGCTTGCGCATGGCGGAGGCGCCCAGGTTCGGCGCCTGCATGAGCAGGGTCAGGGCGCGCACCTCGTCGGGTGCGCGCTGCGATACGCCAGGCAAGGCTCAGGGGGCCGTTACGGTATCGCCGATACTGACCGGGTGCGTCGCGTGCATCACCAGCGCGAAGGACACGCGCTTGAAGACGCGGAATACGACGAGTTGGCCGATGTCCTCGTTTGGCAGCTTGATCTGATGGCTCATGCTGCCTTGGGCATAGCGGTCATTGATGCGGGAGCCGGTGCGCTCGGCGCGCAGTACGTCACCCATCTTCAGGCCGTTGCTGGCGCCGCGGTCGAGTACGACCACCTGATACTGTCCCACCTCGCCGAGGCCGCCGATCACGTCGATGATTTGACCCTGGACCTGGCTGTGGGGCGTCAGCAACGGGAACTGCGCCGGGACCGTACCGGTGTCAACCGGGACCAGGCGGTTGCCGGGCTGGATCTCCTGGGTGCTCGCGGTGAGCTTGAACGTGGCCGGATCCCCGCCGGCCACCAGGTTGCCCCGCCCGAGGTAGATCACTTCGTAACCGAGCAGGTCGTGGGTGTGTGCGTCGTAGAGGGGCTTTTCCTCCCGCACTACGGCGTAGGTGGCGCCGTCGCCCGCGCCCTTGAGTTTCTTCCCGCGCACGTAGACTTTGCTGGGGGCGAAGGCGAGCAACTGGCCGTCCACCGTCCGCAGGACGTACGGGGCCTGCGCGTACTGTTCCGCGGTCATGACCCGCGGCTTGGAGAGCAGGTCGGAGATTTCGTCGTAGGGGATGGTGGGGATCGCCTCGGCCAGGGACGTGCGCTGAATGCTGGGTTTGAGCTGGTGGAACGGCATCGTGCTGCGCACCACCGTGCCGCCGCGCGAGATGGTCAGCGCGCCGCCGCTCAGGGTGATGACGTCGCCGGGATAGATCAGGTGGGGGTTGTCGATGTAATGGTTCTCGTACCAGACTTCCGGCCACAGCCACGGATTCGAGAAGAAGTGTCCGGCGATGCTCCACAGGGTGTCGCCCTTCTTGACCACGTAGCGCACCGGCGCGCTCTTTTTGACCGGCAGCGGCGCCGTACTCGGTGCGGGGGGAGGGGCGGACGTAGCGGCGGTGGCCGGTGGCGGCGTGGTGGCGGGCGCCGGAGCCTGGGCGGCCGGGGTATGGCTGGCGCAGCCAGCGACCGCCACGGCGGCGAGGACGGCGAGCGAACCCGAGATGATTGAGCGATACCCCTGCATTGTCGCGACTCCTTGATAATCCTTGGCGTTTAACGGGCCGAGGGGCGGCTGCCGGGAGGCCTTTCGTTATAATTATCGCAACTTTACCAGCAATTCCGGTCGTTGTGCATTAATTTTACCCCGGGGGGCGCGCGACGGCCGGCTTTCGGCGCGATGGCACTACTCAAGATCCTGCATTATCCCGATCCGCGCCTGCGCCAGGCGGGCGCCCGGGTGGAGACGTTCGATGCCGCCCTCGAGCGCACGGTCGAGAACATGTTCGAGACGATGTACGATGCGCCCGGCATCGGTCTCGCCGCCACGCAGGTGGGCATCGGTCTGCAGCTGGCCGTCATCGACGTCTCGGAGGAGAAGAACGAGCGCCGCGTGCTGATCAATCCCGAGCTGATCGAGCGCGAGGGCCAGTGCGACAGCGACGAAGGCTGCCTGTCCGTCCCCGGCTACTTCGACACGGTGAACCGTGCGGAGCGGGTCCATGTGCGCGCCCAGGACCAGTACGGCAATCCATACGAGGTGGAGGCCGAGGGCCTGCTCGCGGTGTGCATCCAGCATGAGATGGATCATCTCAACGGGCATCTTTTCATTGATTATCTCTCCGACCTGAAACGCCGCCGGGTGCGCCGGCAGATGGAAAAGGCGAGACGGGAAAATCGGGCGGCGGCTTCCGGTCCGACATGAGAGTGCTCTTCGCGGGCACCGCCGAGTTCGCGTTGCCCGCGCTCGAAACGCTCGCCCGCCGCCACGACGTCGCCCGGGTCCTGACGCAGCCCGATCGTCCCGCCGGGCGCGGGCGCCGGGACCGGCCCAGTCCCGTGCGCGCTCTGGCGGAGCGACTGGGGTTGCCCGTGGCCACGCCGGAACGCCTCGATGCGGCGGCCGTGGACGACGTGGCGGCGCTGTCGCCCGAGGTGCTGGTGGTCGTAGCCTACGGACTGCTGATCCCGGAACGTCTGCTGCGGGTGCCGCGCTATGGCGGGATCAACGTCCATCCTTCGCTGCTGCCGCGCTGGCGCGGCGCAGCCCCGGTCGAACGGGCGGTGGAGGCCGGCGACGAGGAAACCGGGGTCGCGATCATGCGCATGGAGGCAGGGCTCGATACCGGGCCGCTCTACCGCGTGGAGCGCACGGCGATCGGTGCCTCGGAAACGGCGGGAGATCTGTCGGCGCGGCTCGCACGGCGCGGGGCGGAACTGTTGGTCGAGGTATTGACGGCACTTGCCGAAGGCAGGGCGCAATGCACGCCCCAGGCGGGGGAG
>JBJKSR010000065.1:0-4949 GCA_046703965.1 Gammaproteobacteria bacterium
CGTCTACAAGGCGCTGTTCGACGTGACCTCGGGGGCACCCGATCCGTCCAAGCCCGAGCCCGGCCTGGTGCACGTGGCCCGCGCAGTGAACGTGTTCGCCTCGGCGGGTGTGCCGTTGTCGCATCTCAAGTTCGTGGCCATCCTGCACGGCCCGGCCACGCCGGCGATCCTCGACAATGAGATGTACAAGAAGAAGTACGGGGTGGACAATCCCAACATCCCGCTGATAGCCGCCTTGCGCAAGGCGGGCGTTCACGTGGACGTGTGCGGGCAGGCGCTGGCCGATCTCGGCTTCGAGCACGCCTGGGGTATCAAGGAAGTCCGGATCGACCTGTCGGCGCTCGCGACAACGATCATCTACGGTGACAAGGGCTACGCCTACATGAAGCAGTAACAATCTGCGCGGTATCGTTGGAGGGGCGGCGCCGCCCGTTCGCCATCAGGAGAGGAACTATGTTGGCAAGATACTTCCGTTTCACGCTGATTGGAGCGTTTGCGGCACTGCTTCTCGGTTCCCTGGGCCCCGCCTACGCGGCGGGGCAGCAGGGGGACGTCTATCAGAATTCCCGCTACATGGGGGATTTCCCCGGCGAGCTGCTGGAAGTTCAGCCGCCCTGGAACGCTCCGATTTACGGCGGTACCGAGGTCACGGTCCCGGGTTTGGAGAACGTGCCGGATATCCACGGCGATATCAACAACCCTCAACTTGTGATCTTTTTCGCCGGCAACCAGTACATGCTGGTCAACCGGCTCATGCGCGCTTTCGTCAAGGCGCATCCCGAATACCCGCGTGTGGTGGCCTTCACCTTCCCGCCGGGCCGCCTGATTACCGCGATCGAACGCGGCAGGGGGATACTGCTCGGCAACATGCGGATCACGCTCAAGCCCGACATCCTGACGGCCGGCCACGGGAGCATGACGGCACTTCAGGAAAAGCACCACTGGTTCGATCGCACCGAGGTGTATGCAAAAAACCGCCTCGCCATCATGGTCTACAAGGGCAATCCGAAGCACGTCACAGGGCTTAAAAGCCTTGCGGAGCCGGGCCTGAAGCTCTGCATGCCGAATCCGGAGTGGGAAGGGATAGCCAAGCACGCCATCATCCCCGCCCTCAGGGAAACGGGAGGCGAAGCTCTGGTGAACACCGTATACAAGGAGAAGGTCGAGAAGGGTACAACCTTCCTCACGCATATCCATCACCGCCAGACGCCGATTCGCATCATGGAACACAAGTGCGACGCCGGCGTCGTCTGGTATACGGAAGCGTATTTTCATGACCAGATGAAACATCATCCGATTTCCACGGTCACGATCCCGGCCAAGGACAACAAGGTCGTCGGATATACGGCAGGGCTGATGAAGAGTGCACCGCATCCGGCGGCCGCCAAGGCCTTCATGGACTTCCTCATGAGCCCGGAAGGCCAGGCGATCTATCGTGAATACCGGTTCATGAAACCCTGACGGCTTGACATTATCCGGAGACTAGCGGGAGAAAGCGCATGTCGAGATCGGGACGATTTTTCACGGCGTTGGGCGCGATAATCGTTGGCGTTGTCTTCGGAGCCGCCGCCCATGCCGCCGCCGGCGGCGAGCAGGTCGTTGCGCAGAAGGCGTGCGCGGCGTGTCACGGGTCGAAGGGCGAAGGAAATCCGCAGGCAGGATACCCGCGCCTGGCGGGCCAGTCGGCGGCCTATATCGAGGCCCAGCTTAAGGCGTTTGCCGGCGGCGAGCGGCCTAACGCCATCATGCATGGGCAGGCACAAGGGCTGAGCGCGAACGAAATGCATGCCGTTGCCGAATACTACGCTTCACTCGAGGAACCCGCGGCCGCCGGTGCCAAGGTGGAAAAGAAGGTGCTGAGCGAAGGTCGCGAGATCGTGGTCAACGGGCTGTGGCAGAAGAACATACCGAGTTGCCAGGCATGCCATGGCCCGGGGGCTCGCGGCTTCGAGTCGTTCCCGTCGCTGGCCGGGCAGGACGCCAAATACATCGAGACGCAGCTCAAGGATTGGCAGGCCGGCAAGCGTCCGGGCGGTCCGGTCGACTTGATGAAGCACGTAGCGGACTCGCTCGATGCCAGGCAGATTCATGCCGTGGCGGAGTACCTTGCCTCCCTGCCGCCGACCGGGCCGGTCCCCGCCGACGCGCATCCCGATGTCGCGCCGGCGGTGGCGGATGCCATGCCCGGCTACTTCCAGCCCCCGTTGCTGAAGGATTTGCCCCAAGGCAAATTCGGGGAAGCCGTAAAGCGTGGCTACCTGATCTTCACGCAGACCCCGAAGTACGCAGGCGACTACATCGGCAACGGACAGAGCTGCAGCAATTGCCACACGAACGCCGGGCGCCAAGCCGATTCGGCGCCGATGTGGGCGTCCTGGGGCATGTATCCGGCGTATCGCGGCAAGAACAAGAAAGTGAACGACATGGTGATGCGCCTGCAAGGCTGTTTTCGATACTCGGAAAACGCGCAGGCGTCCAAGTCCGGCAGTTTCCCGCCGGCCGATTCGCCGGTGATGATCGACGTCGAAAGCTACATGTACTGGATGTCGCATGGGGTGCCGACCGGCGCGAAGATGAAAGGCCGCGGCTACCCGAAGCTCGCGGAGCCACCCAAGCCCTTCTCGCGCGAGCGCGGCAAGCAGGTGTACGCCGATAACTGCGCGGTGTGCCATGGCAATGACGGCCAGGGCCGCAAGCTCGCTGACGGCGCCTACGCGTTCCCGCCGCTATGGGGCGCGCAGGCCTTCAATTGGGGCGCCGGCATGCACAGCGTCGAGAAGGCCGCCGAATTCATTCACCACAACATGCCCTTCGGCCACGTGGGCAAGCTCAGTCTGCAGGAAACCTGGGACGTGGCGGCCTGGATCGACAGCCATCCCCGGCCCCAGGATCCGCGCTACAACGGCGACCTGAAAGAGACGATCAAGCAGTTCCACCACAACCGCAAGGTCGACTACTACGGCAAGAAGATAGACGGACGGGTACTCGGCGCGCCCGGAACCCTCGAAGCGTGGGAGAAGGAACGGAAGACGGGGGGCTGATTGCGAGCGGGGCCGGGCCCGTCAAGCCGGCCCGCTTGAAAACCGGATAACGGGGGGAGAGATTCCATGCCGCGTCGCAGACTCGTTCGCAGTGCCGGAATGAAGGTCGTCATGGTGGTCGAGGATGTAGGCCTGTTCCTGATCCTTATAGCCACGCTGTTTGCGGCCGGACAGGAAATCTCCGGGATGGTGTCCAAGCGTTACGTCGGCGTGTCCGATTTGTTGATGCTTTTCATCTTCCTGGAAGTGATCAGCATGGTCAGCACGTACTGGCGCCTGGACAAGCTGCCGGTGCGGATGCCGCTTTACATCGCCATGGTGTCGCTGGCCCGATACCTGATCCTCGATACCGGGGATTTGCACAATTTGCAGGCTACGCGCGATATCTACATCTCGCTGGCCATTTTCGTGCTTGCGGTCACCGTGGTGGTGGTGCGCTATGGCCACCTCAAGTTTCCATATCCGGAATCCGAGGAGCCGCCCCACTACTAGGCGGGCGTCTGCCGGAGCTTGAGGCGGACTTCGATGACGCCGGCCTCCGCAGCGGACGACTTGAAGCCGAGGTCCCGGCACAGCGCGAGCATGGGCGTGTTGGACTGCAGCACTTCGCCGAAGATGTCGCGCATGCCGAGGCGCCGGGCATAGTCGATGAAGACTTCCATCAGGCGCCGCCCGACGCCGTGCCCCGCGACGGTGTCGCGGAGGGTGATCGCGACTTCACCGTGTTCATGGTTGGCGTCGCTGATCAGGCGCACGCCGCCGAACAGCGCCGCTTCGCCGGCGGGCTTGTCTTCGGCAATCACGAACGCCATCTCGCGGTCGTAGTCGATTTGCGTCGCGCGCGCCGCCAGTTCGTGCGGCAATTCCTTCAACGTCTGGAACAGTCGCATGTAACGGTGCTCGGGCGAGAGTTTCAGGTAGGCCTCGCGCATCGGGATTTCGTCTTCGGGGCGGATCGGGCGCAGCACCCGGCGCGTGCCGTCGGGCAGTTCGAAGGGCCGTTCCAGCTCGCGCGGATAGGGCACGATCGAAAGCCGTTCGATGGCTCCGCCTCCGGCCCGCTGCAGGCGAATGCGTGCGTCGAGCACGGTGACGCCGTCCGGGCCGGCCAGCACGGGGTTGAGGTCCAGGTCCACGATCTCCGGGAATTCGCACACCAGCTCGCTCAGCCGTATGAGCAGGTCGTAGAGGCCGTTCATATCCGCCGGCGGCAGCCGTCCGTTCGCGCCGTCAAGCACGCGGTGAATGCGGGTGCGATCGACGAGGTCGCGGGCCAGATTGACGTCGAGAGGCGGCAGGGCGAGCGCGGTGTCGTCCATGGCTTCGACCGCGACGCCGCCGGCCCCGAAGACGATGACCGGGCCGAAGATCCGGTCCAGCGTGAGACCGGCGATCAGCTCCTGCGCGTTGGCGCGTTTTACCATGGGCTGCACGGATACGCCGGCAAGCCGGGCGTCGGGATGGCTCGCGCGGAGGCGCTCGAACATGCGTGCGGCCACGCGGCCCACTTCTTCCGGCGTTTCCACGTTCAGCGCCACGCCGCCCACGTCGCTCTTGTGCAGCAGATCCGGGGAAAGGATCTTCACCGCGTAGGGCGGCACGAGCCGCTTCGCCGCGGCCTCGGCTTCTTCCGGCGTCGTGGCACGCCGCGTCTCGTTCACGCTGAAGCCCGCCATCGCGAGCAGGCGTTTCGCGTCGGCCTCGTCCAGCCAGGCCGGGCCATCTTCGAGCCGCGTGTCGATCATGCGGCGCACCGCCGCGCGATCCCGGGTGCCGCGCAGCGGGAATGCCGGCACGGTGCGGCTGAGCGACGCCTGCTGGCGGTGGCGGTCCACGAGTTGCATGAAGCCGCGGGTCAGCGCCTCGGGTGTATCGAAGTTGGGGATACCGGCGGCGGAGAACGGCTTC
>JBJKSR010000066.1:0-2543 GCA_046703965.1 Gammaproteobacteria bacterium
CCGCAACGCGCGGGGATGCGCCAGGGGCCGCGGCGGCAGCCGGCGGTCGCCGACTGCCGCCCGCCTCGGACTCTTCACTCATCATCGTCGTTCGCGACGTAATGGCTCAACGGTGCATGATGCGCGCGGGCGAGTGCGCGCAGGTAACGCATGGTCCGCGCGTAACTCGCCGCGCCCTTCGTGCCGACCCATTCCTGGCGCATCTGCTCGCCGCCGGGGATCTTCAGCAGACTGGTCGGCGTATACCACTCGCTGCGCGGCGGCAGCGGCCCGGCGAGTGCGCCCTGGTGCGCGCGCACCCAGGCCAGAAGCGGCACGTGACGCCGCGCCGTCGCTTCGCGCCGCATCAGGGCGTGATTGCGGCAGGTTCCGGGATTGAAGGCAACCTTCACCTTGGGCACGGTCACGGGAACGACCGAGTCGTTCGCGGTGCGGCGCCAGATGCCCTGGATGACGGCGGCATTGGCATCCCACTGCGACATCGGCGGCAGATCGAATACCGCCTCGATGGTGCGCACGATGTTGACTTGAGAATAGCGTGTCGTGACGTGCGTCTGGCGGACCCAGGGACCCAGGGCTTGCGCGAACGTCCTGTGGGCATCGATATGGTCCGCGCCGGACTGCGCGTCGTCCTCGGTCACGAAGACCACCATGTGCTTCCACTGCGGCGTGGTGCTCAGGTAGTGCACGATGCGCGCCGTCGCGAGGTCATTGTTGGCGACGTAGTAGTCGGGTGTGTAGTAGCACGGCGTACGGCCAGCCGTGTGGTCGTCCGGCAGCCAGATGTACATGAACCGCGGCAGATTCGCGGCGTGATGCTTCATCCAGCCCACCGCGACTTTCGCCCGCTGCGTATCCAGGATCATCCGGTCCCAGCCCGGGAACTGGCGCGCGAGATGGGCGCGCAGCGGCTTCGGAATGGCGCCGGCCTGCGAGCGCGTGATGAACTCGCCGAAGTCCTCGAAGTCGATGCCGTGCGCCTGCAGGTTGTTGAAGAGGTACAGCCGCTCGGGGTAGGCGATCCAGGGATTGCTCCAGCGGCCGAGCTTCGACAGATCGATATAGTCGGCGTACGGATCGACCTCCACGCGGCTGCCGCCGGTGGGGCCGACCCCGCTCAGGCCCTTGTGGTGCGCCGCCGGCTGCAGCGATTGCGTCCAGCCGGGGTTTCCGACCAGGCCGCGGCGCGAGTAGTACTGCGGCCAGGTGCGCTGCACGAAATCGGAGTCCGAAGCTCCCGTGACCCACTGGTGCCCCTGCGCGGTCACTTCCCCGTCGGCGTAGAAGTTCACGAACAGCGCATCCCGCCCGGCCCAGGCGAACAGGTTCGGCAGCTCCCGCGGGCCGTAGAGCGCGAGGCGCGGATCGGCCCAACGCCCGAGACCCTTCAGCTTGCCGAACTCCTCATCGAAGGTCTTGTTCTCGCGCAGAATGAATACGACATAGTGAATGTGTCGGCGCAGCTCGCCTGCAACCGTGGCGTTGCTGCGCGCGAGCGCTGCGCGCCGCGCGGCCGAAAAGCCGTTGTCCGCGAGCGCGATCTGCGTGAGATGTGCCAGCTCGCGCCCGATCTGCGCATAGGCGATGCGCTGCAGCGCCCCGTGCATCATGTCGCCGACCCACTGGTGGCGCAGGTTGGGGCCCGACCCCAGGCCCTTGGCCGCGACCACGTAGAGCGCATCGGCTCCGGCGGCGATGCCGGTCGGATACCACGCGGTCGGAATCAGCCCGAGCGCTCGGCCGCTCGCGAGGTCGAACACCGCCACGTCGTCGTTGCCCGCGTTGGCCACGTACAAGTGCCCGGCATGGATGGCGATGCCGTCGGGGTAGCTGCCGGGCGGCGCCCCGGGGTACGGGGCATCGTCGAACACGCGCGCGACGCGCAGGGTCCGCGCATCCACCTCCACGGCCGCATCGAGATTCGAGGCCGTGAACACCACCTTGCTGCCGCCGGGCACGGCCACGAGCGCGGTCGGATGAATCCCCGGATCGGTATTGTCGGGCCCGGTCTTCGGTCCGATGCAGACCTCACCGAGCGTGCGCAGCGTGCGGCTCTCGAGCACCGTCACGCCGCAGCCGCCCCAGTCCGTGACCACCAGCCTGCGGCCGTGATCGGTGAGCACCGGCGCGAACGGGTACGGCCCGGCATTGCCGTAATGCACGGCGCCGCTGCGCAGATCGACCCGCGCCACGGAGTTGCTGAGCAGCCCCGTCACGTACGCATGATGGCCCTCCGGCCCCAGCGCCACCCCGTCCGGGTAGAAGTGACGCGTGCCGTGGTGCAGACCCTGATACCAGTAGGGATACTGGTCCTTCGGAAATGGCTGGTAGCGAAGCGCATACCGTCTGAGGAGCGCAAAGCCCGTCCGGCCGGCACGCAGCACGAGCAGCACATCCGTGCCGCCCCCGGCGGCGAGCAGCGTGTGCCGCGGGCCCGCCACCAGGCCCTGAAAGAAATCCTGCCTGGCAATATTCAGCACGCCTGCTTTCGACGGCGCAGCCACGTGACCGCGAAAGCCTACCGCGCGCCCCTCGCGTGCGAG
>JBJKSR010000067.1:0-5647 GCA_046703965.1 Gammaproteobacteria bacterium
CCTCGCGGCGGCCTCGAACGCCGTCATCCTGGGCTTTAACGTGCGTGCGGACAACGTGGCACGCAAGGCGCAGCAGGAGAGCGGCGTGGACATCCGCTACTACAGCGTGATCTACGAACTGATCGACGACGTGCGCAAGGCGCTGTCGGGCATGCTATCGCCCGAGTTGCGCGAGCAGATCGTGGGGCTGGCCGAGGTGCGCGACGTGTTCCGGTCGCCGAAGTTCGGTGCCGTGGCCGGATGCCTGGTCGTCGACGGCTACGTGCGTCGCGACAACCCGATTCGCGTGTTGCGCGATAACGTGGTGATTTACGAGGGCAACCTGGAGTCCCTGCGCCGCTTCAAGGACGACGTGAAGGAAGTGCGTGCGGGCACCGAGTGCGGCATCGCGGTGAAGGATTACAACGACGTCAAGCCGGGCGACCAGATCGAATGCTATGAGCGCGTCGAAGTCGCGCGCGAAATAGAGGCCTGATGAACAACGCCCCCGTGTCCCGCGCCGAACGCGTCGGCGCCGAGATCGCACATGCCCTGGCGGTACTCATCGAGCGCGAGTGCGCCGATCCGCGGCTGCGCCTGGTGACGGTGACGGGGGTGCGCATGTCGCCGGACCTGAAATACGCCCGGGTCGAGGTTTCCAGCGTGGATCCGGCCGCCGACGGGGAGACCGTGGTCGCGGCCCTGGTTCACGCGGGAACCCGCCTGCGGCGCGGTCTGGCCGGGCAGGTGCGGCTGCGGGTCGTGCCCCGCCTGGATTTCCACTGGGACAACAGCGGCGAGCGGATGCAGCACCTCGACGCCCTGATCGCGCGAGGGCTGCCGCGCGGCGGAGAAGGCGCGTGAGCCGGCGCCGCGGCCGGCGGGTCGACGGCATCCTGCTGCTCGACAAGCCCACCGGCATCACCTCGACGCAGGCGCTGAACCGGGCCAAGCACGTCTTCAACGCGCGCCGCGCGGGGCATACCGGGAGCCTCGATCCGCTGGCGAGCGGCCTGTTGCCCCTGTGCTTCGGGGAGGCGACGAAGGTCTCCGCCTTCCTGCTCGATGCGGAGAAGCGCTACGAGGTCGAGGCCCGCCTGGGCACCGCGACCGATACCGCGGACGCCGACGGGAAGGCGATCGAAACGGCACCGGTTCCGGAACTTGACCCGGCCCGCGTCGAGGCGGTACTCGCGGGATTCCGCGGCGAGATCGAGCAGGTGCCGCCCATGTATTCGGCCCTCAAGCATCGGGGCGAACGCCTGTACAGCCTGGCTCGCCAGGGGATCACCGTGGAGCGCGAGCCGCGCCGGGTGACGATTCACAAGCTGGCGCTGCGCGGGATCGGCCCGGGACGGCTCGAGCTGGAGGTGCATTGCTCCAAGGGGACTTACGTGCGCACCCTGGTCGAGGACATCGCCCGGGCGCTGGGCACCGTGGGCCATGTGACTGCGCTGCGCCGGACCGGCGTTGCCGGCTTCGGAACCGCCGATCCCTGGGTCACGCTGGAGGCGCTCGAAACGGACGAGCACCCGGAGCGATGGCTACTCGATCCCGATACCGCCTTGCGGCAGTGGCCGGCCATGACCTTGAACAGCGATCTGGCCCATTTTTTCCGCCACGGGCAGCCGGTACTGATACCGCGCGCGCCGCTCGAGGGGTGGCTGCGCCTGTACGACGAAGGCGAGGGGTTTCTCGGCGTGGGCGAGGTACTCGACGACGGGCGGGTCGCGCCGCGCCGCCTGATCCAAACCCGGGCTTGAGCAGGCCCCTCAACGGCTTGAGTAAACACCCTGTATATCGTAAAATTATAGGGTTATCAGGCTGCTGAAAGCCGAAGCGATCTGCTCCCTCGAGCGCCGGTGCCGGACGCAACGACCGTTTGCCGGGCACGGCGCGGGGGAAGCGTCGCTGCGTTTTTCAGCAGCCTGTCAGGATTGATTGCAACGACAAAACCGAGCGGAGATTAGCTGAATGTCTTTGAACCAGGAAACCAAGCGCCGGATCATTGGTGAGTTTGGCGCCAACGAAGCCGACACCGGCTCCACCGAAGTGCAGGTGGCGCTGCTCTCGGCCCGCATTGACGGGTTGGGCGAGCATTTCGATGCGCACAAGAAGGATCACCACTCGCGCCGCGGCCTGCTGAAGATGATCAGCCAGCGCCGCCGTCTGCTGGATTACCTCAAGGCCTCCGATCGCGGCCGTTACCAGCAACTGATCACGCGCCTCGGCCTGCGCCGCTGAGCGTCACGGCCACGACCATTTCGGGAGCTATAGTGTCTGCAATTACGAAGAGTTTCGATTTCGGGGGCAAGAAAGTCACGCTGGAGACGGGTCGCATTGCCCGCCAGGCCGATGGCGCGGTCCTCGTCACCATGGATGAGACGGCGGTTCTCGTGACCGCCGTGGGCCGCAAGCAAGCGGATCCGGGACGTCCTTTCTTCCCGCTCACCGTCAACTACCAGGAGAAGACCTACGCCGCCGGCCGCATTCCAGGCGGCTTTTTTCGGCGCGAGGGACGGCCGGGCGAGAAGGAAACCCTGACTTCACGCCTGATCGACCGCCCGATCAGGCCGCTGTTCCCCAAGGGCTTCATGAACGAGGTCCAGGTGATCGCGACGGTGGTCTCGATGAACCCGGAGATCGATCCGGACATTCCCGCGCTCCTCGGCGCGTCGGCCGCCCTGGCCCTGTCGGGGATGCCGTGGAAGGGGCCGATCGGCGCCTGCCGCGTGGGCTACCGCGACGGAGAGTTCCTGATCAACCCGACGATCAGCGAACTCGACGAGTCGCAGCTCGACCTGGTGGTTGCAGGAACCCGGGACGCCATACTGATGGTGGAATCGGAAGCCGGCCGGCTGCCCGAAAAGGTCATGCTGGACGCCGTGTTCAAGGGCCAGGAAGCCTTCCGCACCGCGATCAAGGCCATCGAAGAGCTGGCCGCGGAAGCCGGCAAGCCGGCCTGGGACTGGGAATCGACCCCGGTGGCGCAGGGTCTGCCCGAGGCGCTCGCCGGGAGTTATGAAAAGAAGGTGGCCGACGCCTACCGGATCACCGCGAAGAGTGAACGGCAGGCGGCACTGGGCGAACTGCGCGACCAGGCGGTGGCGGAACTGTGCGCCGAGGATCGCGAGTCCGCGTACAGCCAGGAGGAAGTCCTGTCGGAGTTTGCAGCGTTGGAAAAGCGACTGGTCCGCACCCGCATCATCAAGGGCGAGAAGCGGATAGACGGCCGCGGCCCGAAGGACGTGCGCACGATCGACGTGGAAGTCGGCGTGCTTCCCCGCACGCATGGCTCGGCGCTGTTCACGCGCGGCGAAACCCAGGCGCTGGTGGCCACCACCCTGGGCACCGAGCGCGACGCCCAGCGCATCGACGCCTTGGCCGGGGAGACCAAGGAAACATTCATGCTTCACTATAATTTTCCGCCGTACTCCGTTGGTGAAACAGGATTTATGGGCTCTCCCAAGCGGCGGGAAATCGGCCATGGCCGGCACGCCAAGCGTGGCGTGCAGGCGGTAATGCCCGACATGGACAACTACCCCTACGTGATCCGCGTGGTCTCCGAGGTGACCGAGTCGAACGGCTCGAGCTCGATGGCGACGACGTGCGGGACCAGCCTGTCGCTGATGGACGCCGGCGTGCCGGTCAAGGCCGCGGTGGCGGGCGTGGCGATGGGCCTGATCAAGGAGCCCGATGCCTACGCGGTGCTGACCGACATCCTCGGCGACGAGGACCACCTGGGCGACATGGACTTCAAGGTGGCGGGCACCGAGGACGGCGTCACGGCCCTGCAGATGGACATCAAGATCGACGGAATCACCCGCGAGATCATGGAAGTGGCGATGGAGCAGGCCCGTGAAGGCCGCCTGCACATCCTGGGGATCATGAACCGGGTGATCGCCAAGCCGCGCGACGAGTTATCGGAGTGGGCGCCGCGCATCATCACCATGAAGATCGATCGCGAGAAGATCCGCGACGTCATCGGCAAGGGCGGTGCGGTAATCCGCGCCCTGACCGAGGAAACCGGTACCACCATCGACATCGAGGACGACGGCACGATCAAGATCGCCTCGGTGGACAAGGCCGCCGGCGAAGCCGCGAAGAAGCGGATCGAAGACATTACGGCCGATGTCGAGGTGGGGCGGATCTACGAGGGCAAGGTCGTCAAGCTGATGGACTTCGGGGCGTTCGTCTCGATCCTGCCCGGCCGCGACGGCCTGGTGCACATCTCGCAGATCTCGAACGAGCGCGTCGAGCGGGTCAGCGATCGCCTGAGCGAAGGCGACGTGGTGCGCGTCAAGGTGCTCGAAGTGGATAAGCAGGGACGGGTCCGTCTCAGCATGAAGGCGGTTGCGGCCGAAGAGGATTCGGCCTCGGCCTGATCGCCGGATCGCACCCGTGCCATCCAGGGGGCTCGCATCGCGGGCCCCTCGCATAACGGGCCGCGGCCCTTGGGGGTAACCGTTTTGGGGTGCCCGGGCCGTCATTGTGGAGTAAGCGAATGAACGACCAGTTGGCAGGCGTCTACCTGCGCCAAGTAGATGCCCAGTGCCGATATGCCTTGGGCGCCATCGTGCAGCTCAATTTCCAATTCGACTCCTATCTGAAGGGCCAGGAGGGCGGACAGCAGGACCAGAGCCAGCAGCGCTACCTGCAGCACGAGCTGTTCCGGTCGCTGCAGAGTTTCGTGCAGCACACGGGCAACGTCGCCAACCTGTTGTGGCCGTGGGGCGAAGGCGCCCCGGTGACGCGTGGCTCGGACCTGTGCGCCCGAATCGGGGTGGAGGAAAACAGCCTGCTCAATTCCCCGCAGGTCCACGCGGCGGCGCAGCCTTTCGCACAGCGGTTCACCGCCTGGGTCGGGGACAACGGTCGAGGCCATTCCGAGGAAGTGGGCATCGGACCGCTGGAATCGAATGCCGACAGCGAACGAAACCTCCTTTGCTGGTACGACCCCAACGACAAGTGGTTCGTCTTTCTGGGCAAGTCCTACGACGTGCAGAACCTGGCCACCGCGCTCGAGGATCTGCTGCCCGCCGTGAACTCGGCGCTGGCTGCGCTCAGGCAGTAGTCGGGAGGGCGTGACCGGGGGAGCGCCGGCCGGGGGTCAGATTCCCTTCTGACGCTCGCGGATCTCGTCCAGCGTCTTGCAATCGAAGCAGAGGGTTGCCGTGGGACGCGCTTCCAGACGGCGTATGCCGATTTCCGCCCCGCAGGCGTCGCACCAGCCGTAGTCGTCCATTTCCACCCGCTTCAGGGTCTTGTCGATCTTGCGCAGCAGCTTGCGTTCCCTGTCGCGCGTGCGCAGCTCCAGGCTGAATTCCGATTCCTGGCTGGCCCGGTCGTTGGGATCGGGGAAGTTACTGGCCTCGTCCTGCATGTGATGCACCGTGCGGTCCGCTTCCTCCATCAGGTCCCGTTTCCAGGCGATGAGCAGGTCGTGGAAATGCTGGCGCTGGTCTTCGTTCATGTACGTTTCGCCGCGCTTGACCTTGTACGGGGCGATCTGATCGACCAGGCTGGGCTGCTGGCGCGCGGCTGACTTCACTGTCTTCCCGGCGGCCGGCGGCTTCTTGCCGCTCGCCCGTGCCTTGCTGCCCGTGGCGCGCTTTGCGGCGCCCGTCCTTCTGCCCGCAGCCGGCTTCTTGCCCGCGGACTTTTTGGG
>JBJKSR010000068.1:0-3623 GCA_046703965.1 Gammaproteobacteria bacterium
CGGCGAAGGGCAGATTCGCATTCAGCGCGCGGCGCGCGATCTTCAGGGCGCGCAGGGTAAAGACGAGATAGAGTGCGATCACGCTCAGCACGCCAAGCAGACCC
The DNA here is from genome assembly GCA_046703965.1 of Gammaproteobacteria bacterium. GTDB lineage: Bacteria > Pseudomonadota > Gammaproteobacteria > JAKDMP01 > JAKDMP01 > JBAUSV01. The sequence continues at coordinate 105 of JBJKSR010000068.1, forward strand.
AGTTCCTCGGCCAGCACCGAGAACAGGAAATCAGACTGCGCTTCGGGCAGCCAGGCCAGTTTTTCGATGCTCTGGCCGAGCCCGACGCCAAACACGCCGCCGTGGCCGACCGCGAGCAGGGCCTGCGTGAGCTGGAAACCCGAACCCTGCGCCGCCGCCCAGGGATTGACGAACGCGGTGAGGCGCTCGAGCCGGTACGGCGAGGAAACGGCCAACGCGATCGCCGCACCACCGAAAAGCAGCGCGAGGATAAAAGTATCGCGTTTGCGCGCACCGGCGAAGAACAGCACCCCGATGGCGGTGATGAAGAGCACGATCGTGCCGCCGAAATCCGGCTCCGCGATCAGCAGCACGCCGACCAGGCCGACCATGACCACCGGACGGATGAGTCCGAAGAACGATCGCGACAGGGCGTCGCGGTGCTGCACGGCGTAGCCCGCCACGTAAATGAGGACCAGCACGCGTGCGGGTTCCGAAGCCTGCAAAGTGAACGGACCGAACGAGAGCCAGCGGGCGCTGCCATTGATCGAATGTCCCACGCCGGGGATCAGTACCGCCAACAGCAGCAATAGAGCCACGCCGAGGACGACATAGCGCAGCCGTTCGAAGAATTCCAGCGGTGTGGCATAGAGCACCCCCGCCGCGGCGAGGCCGAGCACGGCATAGAAGAACTGGTGCAGGAAATCGCGCCAGCCTTCGCTGCCGGAGCCGAGCACGGTAAGCGACGTCGAAGCCACCATCACCAACCCGATGCCGAGCAGTGCGAACAGGGTTCCGATCAGCACGCCGTCGGTCGCCGGCGCGGACACATTGCGGGCCGGAAGGGCCCTGCGGCGAAGCGCGGTCTCAGCAGCCATGGAGCGCCTCCACCGCGCGCGCGAAGGCATCGCCCCGCGCGGCGTAACCGTCAAACTGATCGTAGCTCGCGCAGGCAGGCGAGAGCACGACGCTCTCCCCCGGCCGCGCCAGGCGGGACGCTTCGACCACCGCCTGCGCCATGCCCTGCGCCCGTACTACGGGGACCCGTCCGGCGATGGCGCGCTCGATCAACGGCGCATCCTCGCCGACCAGCACCACCGCACGTGCCCGCGCTGCGAGGACGTCGGCGAACGGCGCGAAATCCTGGCCCTTGCCCTGCCCGCCCGCGATCACCACCAGCGGCTCCGCGAGCCCCGTGAGCGCTGCGACGGCGGCGCTCACGTTGGTGGCCTTGGAGTCGTCCAGATACCGCACCCCGGCATGCTCTCCCGCGGGGGCAAGTCGGTGCGCGAGCGGACGGAACGCCACCACCGCCCTGGCGATCGCCGCATCATCCACCCCCGCCGCCGCGGCCACCGCCCATGCGGCAAGCACGTTGGCCAGGTTGTGGCGGCCCGCCAGCGGGACATCCGCGAGCGCCAGCAGCGGCGTCGCGCCACGGCACAGACTGCCCGCCCGAATACCGTAGTCGTCGGGCGTGGGCGGTTCGTCAAGACCGAAACTGACGCGCGCGGCCGAGCCCACCGGCATCGCACTCACCCGCTCGTCGTCGCGATTGATGACCGCGATCCGGGTGCGGGCGTAAATGCGGGCCTTGGCCGCGACGTAAGCCTCGATCGAGCCATGCCGATCCAGGTGGTCGTCGCTCACGTTAAGCACCACCGCCACCAGCGGCGCGAGCGAATGGGTCAGCTCGAGCTGGAAGCTCGACAGCTCGAGCACGTAGAGTTCCACCCGCGGGTCGATCAGGTCCAGTGCCGGCGTGCCGAGGTTGGCGCCGGCGGCGGTGACCCGGCCCGCCTCGCGCGCCATGGCGGCGACCAGGCTGCAAACGGTGCTCTTGCCGTTGGTGCCCGTGATGGCTACGACGGACGGCACCCGGGGTCCGGAACCCGGAACCCGGTCGAGAGCGCGGGCGAAGAGTTCGATATCACCGACGATCGGCACACCGAGAGCACGCAGATCCTGCAGCACCGTCTCGCCGAGGGACACGCCGGGCGAAACCACGGCCTCCGAAATCTGCTCGGCGGGTACCGGGCTTGCGAACCGGCCGAAGACGTGGGGCACGTCATTCGCCGATTCCGCGCCCGGCGGATTCTCGCGGCTGTCGGTCACCGCAAACGGCACACCTTCCCGGCGCAGGTACCGTGCCACCGAGGCGCCCGTCACCCCGTAGCCGACGATCAGGCGGGTCGCAGCGGCCGGGTTCTGCGTGCCGGCATTCATCAGCGCACCTTCAGCGTGGACAGGCCGATCAGCACCAGGATCACGGTGATGATCCAGAATCGCACGATGACCTTGGGCTCGGGCCAGCCCTTCAATTCGAAGTGATGGTGCAGCGGCGCCATTCGGAACACGCGCCGCCCGGTGAGCTTGTAGGACCCGACCTGGATCATCACCGAGAGGGTTTCGACCACGAATACGCCGCCCATGATGAAAAGCACCACTTCCTGGCGCACCATCACGGCGACGATGCCGATTGCCGCGCCCAGCGCGAGCGATCCGATGTCGCCCATGAAAACCTGCGCCGGATACGTGTTGAACCACAGGAAACTGATGCCGGCGCCTACCAGGGCGCCGCAGAACACCGACAGTTCACCTACGCCCGATACATAGGGAATCGCCAGGTAGTCCGCGATCTTGATGTTGCCGGTCACGTAGGCGAACACCCCCAGGGCCCCGGCGATCAGCACCGTGGGCATGATCGCGAGTCCGTCGAGCCCGTCGGTCAGGTTGACGGCATTGGAACTGCCCACGACCACCAGGTACACCGAGAGCAGGAACCAGCCGCCCATGGGTATCGCCACCTGCTTGATGAACGGCAGATAGAAGGTGGTCTCCGCCGCCTGGTCGCGGAGCAGGTAGAGCCACACCCCGACGCCCACGGCGGCCAGAGACTGCAACAGGTACTTGCGCCGGGCCGTCAGCCCCCGGGACTGCGAGCGTCGCAGCTTGAGCACGTCGTCCGCCGCGCCAATCACCCCAAAGGCCACCAGCGTCACCAGCGCGACCTGCACGAAGCGGTTCTCGAGCTGGCCCCACAGCAGCACCGCGACGATCACGCCGACGATGATCAACGTGCCGCCCATGGTCGGTGTCCCGGCCTTGCCGAGGTGGCTTTGGGGGCCTTCGCTGCGCACGAACTGCCCCACCTTGAACTGACCAAGCCGGCGAATGAGCAGCGGCCCGAGCGCGAAAGAGAACACCAGCGCCGTCAGCACCGCAAGCACGGTGCGCAAGGTAATGTAGTCAAAGACCCGGAAGCCGCTGACGTACTGGCTGAGGTATTGGGCGAGCCAGAGCAGCATTAGCGCGCTTCCCCGGCGGCGGCCAGGGCCTGGACGACGCGCTCCATGCGCGCGGCCCGCGATCCCTTGACCACCAGTACCGCGTCTTCCGGCAGTTCGGCCGCCAGGGCCGACGCCAACTCGTCGACGTCCTCGAAGGCCTGCGCCCCCACGCCGAAGGCCCGCGCCGAGGCAGCGGCGAGCGGGCCGAGCGTATAAAGGCTGCGCACGCCGGCCACCCGGGCTTCCATCC
>JBJKSR010000069.1:0-8100 GCA_046703965.1 Gammaproteobacteria bacterium
TCGCGGCAGCTGCCGGATTTCCGCGACCCGCGCCGTTACCACCTTGTCGCTCGGCGCCGGCACCTGCCAGAGCGCGCTGACTTCCAGGCCGTGATTGACCAGCGATTTCGCGATCGCCGTCGCGTCGAGGCCGCTGTCGCAGAGCGTTCTCAACCAATCGAGACTGACGCGCATGCCGGCTCGTCCTCAGGCAAACTGCGCCAGGAAGCGCACGTCGTTCTCGAAAAAGCGCCGCAGGTCCTCGACGCGGTAACGCAGCATGGCCAGGCGCTCGACGCCGATGCCGAACGCGAAGCCGGTGTGGCGCGCGGGATCGATGCCGGCGTCGGCCAACACGCGCGGATGCACCATGCCGCACCCGAGCACTTCCAGCCAGCCCGTCGCACCGCACACCCGGCAGCCGGCGCCGTCGCATCGCACACAACTGACGTCGAGTTCCGCGGAAGGCTCGGTGAAGGGGAAATACGAAGGCCGGAAGCGTACCGCGAGGTCTTTCTCGAAAAAGCCGCGCATGAATTGCGACAGCACCCACTTCAGGTGCCCCATGTGAATGCCGTCGTCGATCACCAGGCCTTCGATCTGGTGGAACATCGGCGTGTGGGTGAGATCCGAATCCCGGCGGTAGACGCGGCCCGGCGCGATCATCCACACCGGCGGCCCGCCCACCTTCTCGAGGTGGCGAATCTGCACCGGCGAGGTATGCGTGCGGAGCAGGCGCCCGTCGGCGAGGTAGAACGTATCGTGCATGGCCCGTGCCGGGTGGTCGGCGCCGATATTGAGCGCCTCGAAATTGTAGTGTTCGTCTTCGACCTCGGGCCCGCGTGCGACTTCGAAGCCGGCCGCGACGAACAGCTGCTCCATGCGCGCCAGGGTCTGCTTGACCGGGTGGCGGGCGCCGGTATGCTGGCCCCGGCCGGGCAGCGTGATGTCCACCGCCGCACGCGCTTCCTCGCGCTCGCGTTCCCCTGCTTCCAGCGTCGCGCGGCGCGCATTCAGGGCCGCCGCCAGCTCCGCCTTGAGCGCATTGATCGCTTCGCCGTAGGCCGGGCGCCGATCGGCATCCAGGTCCTTTACGCGCGACAACAGCGCCTTGACCCGGCCCTTGCGCCCGAGGTACTCGACACGCACCGCTTCCAGTGCCTGAACATCGCCCGCGCCCTCGATGTCGGTCCGCGCCGACTGCCGAATGCGCTCGACTTCCTGGCTGGCTGTATCCACGATAGGGCTACCGGTTGCTCAGAGGGAAGTGGACACGGGGGCATTCAGCCCCCGTCGCTCACTGGTCGCTATTACGCGCCTTTTCCACCAGAGCGGCGAAAGCGGCCTGATCGTTCAACGCCAGATAGGCGAGAACCTTGCGGTCCAGTTCCACCCCGGCCTGCTTCAGTCCATGCATGAACCGGCTGTAGGACAGGCCGTGCATGCGGGCCGCCGCGTTGATGCGCGCCACCCACAGGGCGCGGAATTCGCGCTTGCGGGCACGCCGGTCGCGGTACGCATACTGCCCGGCCTTGTATACCGCCTGGTTGGCGGTACGCCAGTTCTTGCTGCGGTTGCCGTAGTAGCCCTTGGCCTGCTTGAGGACCTTCTTGTGCTTGCGATGGGCGGTTACGCCCCGTTTGACTCGTGCCATCGTGATTCCTCCTCAGGCGTAGGGCAGCATGCGGCGCACGCTCTTCTGATCCTGTTCGGCGATCAGGGCGGTGTCGCGCAGGTTGCGCTTGCGCTTGCTGCTCTTCTTGGTAAGGATGTGACGATGGTGCGAATGCGCACGCTTGAACTTGCCGGTGGCAGTCGAGCGAAAGCGTTTGGCCGCACCGCGGTGCGTTTTCAGTTTCGGCATTTTCAACTCCGTTTCGTTACCAGGCCCCGGCGCTGAGCCGGCGTTCATGCCCGGGCGAATAATGCGAACGGCCTTCCCTTGCCATTCAACCCGCTTGCACCCCATTGCCGGGTGCCTCTGCGGCAGGACCCTCATGATCGGGGAACCTGCCCGCGCAACGGGCCGAGGCCCCTTGCGCTTTGCCCGTGAAGACGCCGTGCATTGCGTCTTCCGGAAACTCCTATGCCTTGCTCTTCTTCGGCGCCAGCATCATGACCATCTGGCGCCCCTCGAGTCGCGGCATCTGCTCCACGGAAGCCACCTCGTCCAGATCGTCGCGCACCCGGGCGAGCAGCTCCCTGCCCAGCTCCTGGTGAAGCATCTCGCGTCCCCGAAAACGCAGCGACACCTTGGTCTTGTCCCCTTCCTCCAGGAATTTCACCAGCTTTTTCAGCTTGATCTGGTAATCGGCTTCCTCGGTACCGGGACGGAACTTGATTTCCTTGACCTGCATCTGTTTCTGCTTGCGCCGGTTTGCGTGCTGCTTCTTGCTCTGCTCGAACACGAAACGGCCGTAATCCATGATCCGGCACACCGGGGGATCCGCGTTGGGCGCGACTTCAACCAAGTCCATGTCCTGGTCGTACGCGGCCGCGAGCGCATCGTCGATCGTCATGATGCCGGCCTGTTCGCCGTCCGTCGTGACGACGCGGACCCGTGACGCAGTGATTTCCTCGTTGCGTCTTACCTGTTTGTCCTGCGCGATGCTTCAACCCTCCAAGTTAATTCGGCCCTTGGCCTCGACGTCCGCGGCCAGCCGGGCCGCGAAGTCCTCCACTCCCATGGCGCCGAGATCTTTCCCGGCAGCCGTACGTACGGCAACAGCCCCACTTCCCCGCTCCCGTTCACCAACGACGAGCAGGTAGGGAACTCGGCCAAGCGTATGCTCGCGAATTTTATAGCTAATGGTCTCATTTCTCAAGTCGGCCTCGGTGCGGAAGCCCCGGCCGGCCAGGCCCGCCACGACCTCGCGGGCGTAGTCGGCCTGGCTCTCGGCGATGGGCAGCACCATGGCCTGCACGGGGGCCAGCCACGGCGGCAGCCGGCCCGCGTAATGCTCGATCAGGATGCCGATGAAGCGCTCCATGGAGCCGACGATGGCGCGGTGAAGCATGACGGGTACGTGGCGTTCTCCGTCCTCTCCCACGTATTCGGCGCCCAGGCGCCCCGGCATCGAGAAATCCACCTGCATGGTCCCCACCTGCCAGGCGCGGCCTATGGAATCCTTCATGTGATACTCGATCTTGGGCCCGTAGAAGGCGCCCTCCCCCGGCAGCTCCTCCCACTCCGTGCCGCAGGACCGCAAGGCACCCCGCAAGGCCTCCTCGGACTTGTCCCAGACGTCATCGGTGCCCAGGCGCGGCTCCGGACGCAGCGCGATCTTCAGGTCGATGTCGCTGAACCCGAAATCGGCGTACACCTGCATCGCCTGGCGGTGGAAGGCCACGACTTCGCTCTCGACCTGGTCCTCGGTGCAGAAGACGTGGCCGTCGTCCTGCACGAACCCGCGCACCCGCATCAGCCCGTGCAGCCCGCCGGAAGGCTCGTTTCGGGTGCAGGATCCGAATTCGCCGATCCGCAACGGCAGGTCACGGTAGCTCTTCAGCCCGCGGTTGAAGATCAGGACGTGCCCCGGGCAATTCATCGGCTTCACCGCATAGGTTCGTTTCTCCGACTCCGTGAAGAACATGTTGTCCTTGTAGTTGTCCCAGTGGCCGGACCGCTTCCAGAGCGACACATCGAGAATCTGCGGACAGCGCACTTCCTGGTAGCCGCTGCCGTGGTAGACGCGGCGCATGTACTGCTCCACGACCTGCCATACGGCCCAGCCGCGAGCATGCCAGAACACCAGTCCCGGCGCCTCGGCCTGCATGTGGAACAGGTCCAGCTCGCGGCCCAGGCGGCGATGATCGCGCTTTTCGGCTTCTTCCAGGCGCGCGAGGTAAGCCTTGAGCGCCTTCTTGTCCGCCCAGGCGGTGCCGTAGATGCGCTGCAGCATCTCGTTGTCGGAGTCGCCGCGCCAATACGCCCCGGCCACCTTGGTCAGGTGAAACGCCTTGAGCTTGCCCGTCGATGGCACGTGCGGGCCCCGGCACAGATCGATGAAATCGCCCTGGCGGTAGAGCGATATCTCCTCGCCGGCAGGAATGCTCGCGATGATCTCGGCCTTGTAATCCTCGCCCATGCCGCGGAAGAACGCGACCGCCTCGTCGCGCGGCATCACCGTTCGGGAAACGGGGAGATCCTGCGTTGCCAACGCTTCCATGCGCTCTTCTATCGCCGCGAGGTCGTCCTCGGTAAACGGCCGCTTGTAGGCAAAGTCGTAGTAGAAGCCGTCCTCGATCACCGGGCCGATGGTGACCTGGGCCTCGGGAAACAGTTCCTTCACCGCCTGCGCCAGCAGATGCGCCGTGGAATGGCGGATGATCTCCACCCCTTCCTGATCGCGGCCGGTCACGATGCTCAGATCGGCATCGTTGTCGATCCGAAAGGTGGTATCCACCAGACGCCCGTCCACCTTGCCGGCCAGGGCCGCGCGGGCCAGGCCGGCGCCGATATCGGCCGCCACCTCGGCGACCGTGACCGGGTGTTCGAATTCGCGCCGTGAACCGTCTGGAAGGGTAATGGTGGGCATGATGTCCTCACAGTGGCGACCGATACGAGGGGCCGCATGTCGGGCCGGCCGGGCCGGCATTCGTGTACCAATCTGGTAGGCGCGATTGGATTCGAACCAACGACCCCCACCATGTCAAGGTGGTGCTCTAACCAGCTGAGCTACGCGCCTGTTGCGCTGCGCATTGTATTACACCGCCGGGATTGCCTCAAGGCGCCGTCGAAGGCGGCGGCGTAAGCGCGAAAGCACCGGCCCGCACAAGGCGCACGTCGAACGTGTTGTTGAAGCCGAGATACCCGGTCTGGCCGGTATTGAAGCTCACGGCCCAGCCCGCGCCGGGATTCGCCGACACCGGAGTCGAGGTCCAGAATTCGTTGCTCGGCGTATCGGGGAACACGGTGGCATTGATTGCAGGGTCGCGGCAGCGCATGCGGGTAATCGACGTCAGCTCCCGGTAATTCGGCAGCCGCCAGTCCGAATAGCCGGCAAACCCCGCCTGATTCTGCGTCTGCGCCGCAGCCAGCGCCTCCTGCCAGGTATAGGTGGCCGCGTTACCGGTGCACGTGCCCTGCTGGGAATCCCAAGTCTGGCCCAGGGCGCATCGCATCCACATCAAGCCGGTCTGCAGGTCGACGACCGTACCGTCGGCGTTCGCCTGGTAACGCGAGTTCGGTGCCGAGTCCGGTATGCTGCTAACGCAGGTTTGTGCCAGCGCACTGCCGGCCGCCAATGACAGCGACAGGGCGACGACCATCTGCGGCTTCAACCAACGCCCCATCACTGCACACCTCCTCGTACCAGAATCGCGAAATAGCCTCCGCCGGGTCCCGTGCCGCCGTCCTTGGGCAGAAAACTGTCGTAGGCCTCGGTCGAACTGATCACCACCGCCCGGCCGGAATGGGCCGCATCGGAAGTGGCCGTCCAGTAGCCGGATGTGTCCAGGGTCGGAATATTGACCAACCCGGCGGGCGCCTGGAGCGAAAACGCACCACCCGCGACGTTGATCAGGTTCCTGAGTTCGTTCGCCGTCGGCAGGCGCCAATCCTTGTGCCCGCACAGCCCCACAGTATTGACCTTCTGCACGAAATGGTAGGTGTCCATGTTGTAGGGGCCGCCGTTGGCCGTTCCGGGGTCGCCCCCGTTCGTTGTCTGGTCGGGGTCGTACCAGGTGTAGATGTAGTTGGCATCGTACAGACCGGCATCATTGGGGGGGGTGGGCACTTCCCATTCCAGCCCCGTCCAGTTGTCGCGCACACAGGCCCAGGGCTCGATCGAATAGGTCGCGTTCTGATCGAAAAGCGGCTTTCCGTCGTAGCCTATCTTCGTGAAATCGTAGCCGAAATTGTAGGTGTAACCGCCATATCCCACCTTGGCGAGCCGGCCCAAGTAGCTGTAGCGGTCACGGCCCAGATCCCCGTCCTGATTGGGATAATTGGCCTGGGGGCAGGTGTCGGGATTGGTCGGGTTGCCATTGTCGATCGTGGAGCAACCCGTCGTGCCGCTGTCATCCAACGGTTCGGGCCAGTACCTCAGCACCACGTTGGCCGTACCCATGCCGATCTTCAGGTTGCTGCTGGGATTGCTCAGGCGCAGGCGGAAATAGTGGTAGGTCTGCTCGTCGACATCGGTCAGCGGTATCGTCACCGTATGCTCGGTCACGCCCGGCCCGAAAGTGAGGGTGCCGCTGCTCGCCGTGTAGTCCGTACCGGCCTTGGCGTTGCCGTCCACGGTGCTGTAGTTGACCGTCGCCTGCCCGTTGGGCGGGTTCGACAACCGCACTTCGATATCGACGCTGGACGGCGAACCGTTGTGGACATAGACGGGCGCCCCGAAGGCGGATACCGTGGGCGGGCCGCCGTTGACGATCAGCGCAGCGGTGGCGACCGGCGAGCTGCCGTTGGCACTGGCCGCCGTATAGGTGAAGGAATCGGGACCGGTATAACCGTTATCCGGTGTGTAGGTGAACGCACCGGTGCTGGCATCGAGGCTCAAGGTGCCGTGCTGCGGCTGGGTGCTGACCCCGTAGCTCAGGGACAGGTTTTCCGGGCTGGAGGCGTGAATCTGACCCGAGATAGCGGTGTCGGGAGACGTCACGGCATAGGTGTTGGCAGCATAGGGGATGGGCTTGTACACGAATGACCTGCCGCCGCCGCCGCCACCGCCACAACCGGCCAACGAAGCAGCCGCCACGCACAAGGTCGAGCAGAGTATGAGTCGGTTCACACGCAAATTGATTTCTCCCGGGAAACGATCACGGCACGGCGAGCCGCGCACAATAACGTTGATCCGCGATCGCTGTCAAAGTTTTCACTGAAAATCACGGCTTCTCCGGCTCATGAGGTCCGGCCAGGCCGCACGCAGGTACAGGAACATGGAAAGCATCGTCAGGGCCGCGGCCACGTAGAGCAGGCCCAATCCGATCCAGTACACGTGGGTGCCGTGGAGCGGATTGCGGAACAGCATCAGCACGATGGCCAGCATCTGCACCGCCGTCTTGACCTTCCCGGCCCAGGACACCGCCACCGTACGCGAGGCCCCGATGCCGGCCATCCACTCCCGCAGCGCCGAGACGGCGATCTCGCGACCGACGATGATCAGGGCCGGCAGGACCACCCAACTGTGGGGATCCGCCATCACGATCAATACCAGGGCCGAGGTTACGATGAGCTTGTCCGCCACCGGATCGAGAAAGGCCCCGAGGCGCGATCCCTGCCCGAGGCGGCGGGCCAGGAAGCCATCGAGCCAGTCGGTCGCCCCGGCGAGCACGAAGACGCCCGCCGCGACGGGACGGGCCCAGGCAAACGGCAACAGGAAGAACAGCACCATGACCGGGATCAGCAGGACCCGCATCATGGTCAGCCAGTTGGGCAGCCCCAATTCCTTCATTGCCGTCCATTCCCTGACAAGTGGTGCACTATGCGCTCGGCCAGTGCCCGATTGACGCCCGGTACCGCGACCAGGTCCGCGGCGCTCGCCCGACGTAGTCCTTTCAGACCACCGAAGTGGGTCAGAAGTTGCCGGCGTTTTACCGGGCCGATGCCGGTCACGTCGTCCAGCGCGGACTCGCTGCGTGCCCGTTGCCGCGCCTTGCGGTGACCCGCGACGGCAAAACGATGCGCCTCGTCGCGCAGGGACTGCACGAGGTGCAGGGCGGGCGATTCCGGCTTCAGCGCCAGGGCACGCCCGGTCGGTGCCAGCAGCAGCCGGTCGAACTCGGCACGCCGCCCGGCCCCCTTGGTAACGGCGGCGAGGCGCAGCTCGTCCAGCCCCAGCCCCTGCAGGACACGGCGCGCACGGCGCAACTGGCCCGCGCCGCCGTCGATCAGCACCAGGTCGGGCAAGGTCCGCGCCTCGCTCACGGCGCGGCGATAACGGCGCTCCAGCACCTCGGCGAGCGCGCCGTAGTCGTCCCCGGGCTCGGCGTCGCGAACGTTGAAGCGCCGGTAAGCGGCCTTCAGCGGGCCCTGCCGGTCGAATACCACGCACGAGCCCACCGGCAACTCGCCGCCGCTATGGCTGATATCGAAGCACTCGATCCGGTTCAGTTCCTCAGCGGGCAGGTCGAGCGCCTTCTCCAGCGCATCGAAGGGCACCGCCAGCGCTT
>JBJKSR010000070.1:0-3990 GCA_046703965.1 Gammaproteobacteria bacterium
CCCTTTTCAATGATCCTTGATCGCAACTTGGCGGTAATTGTCGAGACGACGGTGGCTTGACGCAAGACAAATTTTTCGATCCAGAAGAGAATTCGTCCTGCTCTTCCGATTTTCAGTATGTCAAGCCGCAGGGCTGCATCGACTTGGAGATCTTGTACATGCAGAACCCAGGGGACTCGCCTGACCCACCTAAGTAAAATAGGCCAAAGACCAGATTGCAAGGGGGGCGTCACTGCAACAACGACGTCGGGCGGGCGCCGGCTGAAGAGCAACGGCAGCCAGTACCGGCCCGCCGACAGAGTGAAAGTGGTTTCCAGTCGGATCCTTGCTCCAGCGGTAAGAGAATTGGCTGAGGGGACGAAATGAGATGCCCGTAATACGCGTACCCCATTTCTGGTTTCGCGTATGCTGCGTCCGTCGGAATAGGGATCGTCGAGCTTCCACGCCGGATAGTGGGGGAGGCCGCAGATTGCGTCCACATGATGGCCACGGGCCGCTAGCCACTCGGCCATCTCGCCCGAGTATTTCCCGGTGCCCGTTCTTTCTGGGGCGTAGTTGAGACTGTAGATAAGGATCCGCATCGCTCAGAAGAAACTGCTTTCCGCGGCGCTAGTGTAAAAAACGACGACGCTTGGCGGCAATAATTGTATAGCGTCTTCTTGGTTTTTCGATCGTTCTGCCCCTCGCGCGGCCTCGATCGAGGATTCCTGGGTGAACACAAGCAAGTAACGGATGATACTGCGGCGCATCGAGTGCATGACTGGGCGACACCGTCGGGCCGATACTGTATATATGTATCAGTGATCGCGGACGCCAGGATATCGGCTCCCGCGGTCTTTTGACAGTTGGTCGTTCGATTTCGGACGATGCCGGCTCAAACGCTGTCGGGTCCGGTTCCGGTCTTCGACAATCCTTTTGATGTCCCCGTTCGATTCGTACGAGCACAATTAATAGGCGCCATCGCGTTTCAGCACTACTGAAATGGTGCGAGCGAGAATGTGGATATCCAGCCAGATGGACCAGTTCCTGATGTAATAGGCATCCATCGTTGTGCGTTCCTTGTAGCTGGTGTCATTGCGGCCTGAGATTTGCCATTGCCCGGTGATCCCCGGGCGTGCTCGTTTGTAGAGGTTCCAGACCCAGCCGTAGCGTGAGATCTCGTCTTCGACAATGGGGCGGGGGCCGACCAGGCTCATTTCGCCGCGTAGCACGTTGATGAGCTGGGGCAACTCGTCGAGGCTGGAGCGGCGGAGGAAGTTGCCGAGGCGTGTAATGCGCGGATCGGACTTCAGCTTTTGGGTTGCGCGCCACTCCTCCATCATTTCCGGATGCTGCTCCAGGTAGTCGTGGAGGATGCGGTCTGCATTCTGCACCATGGATCGGAACTTGAAGGCGTTGAACCGCCTGCCGTCCTTGCCGATTCTTTCCTGGCTATAAAGGGCAGGACCCTTCGAGTCCAGCTTGATGGCCAGCGCGATGAGGAGACAGAGGGGCAGGGCGACGACGCCGCCGGTCAATGTCAGCACAAGATCCATGGTGCGCTTGGCGATTTGGTCGCTGCGACGGTTGAGGCGGTTGGTGACTTCCAGGCCCATCATGCCGTTGAGGTCCTTCGTCTGGACCCAGAGGCTGTAGTTCTGCGAGAAGTAGGGCACGATCAGCCAGTGCTTGAAGAACGTCTCGTAGCGGCGGATCAGGGCCAAGCCGTCCGGCTCGTTGAGGTCCGAAAGCGTGATGATCGCGTAGTCGATTCCGTGGGTGCGGGCGTGCTCCAGCGCGGGGCCCGCGCCGTTGAGCTGGGGCAGGCCGAAGTTGTAATGCTTCGAGCGGTCGGTTTCCGTGGACAGGACGGCGACGGGCTTGATGCCCAGTCGCGGTTGGGTCTTCAGCGCCCGCACCAGCCGGCTGGCCGTCATCAGGTCCTTGCCCATGATGATGGCCTTGCGGCCCCACCAGCTCCGGCGCGCAAAAGCGGCGCGCGTCGCGGCACGCATGACCGGGACCGCGAACAGGGTGCATCCCCAGGCGATCAGGAAGGTCGAAAGGTGAGTGCCGAAGGGGTTGTTCGAGGCGAAGGTGATCAGATCCATGATCAGGCTGGTCACGGTCGTGGCCGTCGTGATGCGCTTCAGCTCGCCGGGGCTGCTCATGGCGATGCCGGAGTACAGGCCGGCGAACAGATAGCCGAAGACCAGCACGCCACAGTATGTGCCGAGGAACGCATAAAGCGTTCCCCGTGTTGCCATCCCTGGAATGTCGCCGGTGAGCCAGGTTGCCAGCAATGCGCTGGCGACTATGGCGACGACGTCCGAGGTCAGCAGGAAGACCGACGGGACGACCTTGCGCAGTTTGTGGATCGCCTCGATTGTGATGCGCTCGATCCAGGAGGGCGTGGTATCGAGCTGCAGGAACTGGACGCTGCGGGTCTCGTCCGGCCACTCGCTCACGTCTTGCAGCGTGCTTTCGGGTGGCGCGACTTCGGCCGGTTCGGTCATGTTCTGCGCGGCGTTCCTCGAGGCGGCCGTAGCCGGTTCACTTTCGTTTCGCATTGTCGACGTACTCTCCGAGGGCTTCAGTCGCTGCGTCCGGGCGGGCTTTACCCGGAGCAACCCCAAAACTTCTTGAATTTCAGACCGTTAATCATGACACAAACGGGGGTCTGATGTACAGGACGCAGGGGGGATATCCCCGAAGGAGGCCTGTGCATGCTGTTTCCGGGGTAGGCGACGTGCCGGGTTTGGCACCGTCAAGATGCCGAAAGCCGGCACATAAGGCCATATCATCCATATGCCGGGATTCTCCGGGTTTTCCGTGACGGCGCCATGACCCGGGACAGGTGGCTGCCGGTCCGTGCGATTAGACTGGGTCTACGTTTGACGGATCGCGGAAATTCGCGTACTCTTCCCCCTACGCGCCGATTTGATGTCAGATTGCGGGCGCTTTATAAATGCCGCTAAAGAGACGGAGAAACCCGCTCTTTGGCGACACGCCGGGCGGGTTTTTTGTTGCCCGCAGCCGCCGAGTTTCGCAGGTGCATTGCGGGGCGGTCTCGAAATACTGCTAAGGCGCCGGCAGGGGGACGTCCTCGTGGACGCTGTAGCGCAAGACCGGGCCGGAAAGGAACCGCTCCAGGTTTCCTTCGAGTTTTTCCCGCCCAAGACGGAAAAGATGGAAGCGCGGCTGTGGGAGACGGTCGAGCGGCTGACGCCGTTCAGCCCCGCTTTCGTATCCGTGACCTATGGCGCCGGGGGCTCCACGCGCGAGCGCACGCACGCCACGGTGGAGCGCATTCGCCGCCGGACGCCGCTGGAGCCGGCTGCGCACCTCACCTGCGTCGGTGCCTCGCGGGCCGAGGTGGATGCGATTGCCGAACGCTATTGGGACACGGGGATTCGCCACGTGGTCGCGTTGCGCGGCGACGTGCCGGACGGGGGGCCGTTCGTGCCCCATCCGGACGGCTACGGGCGGGCTGCGGAGCTGGTGGCCGGGCTGAAGCGGGTGGCGGACTTCGAGGTGAGCGTGGCGTGCCACCCGGAAGTGCATCCCGACGCGTCGAGCGCGGAGGCCGATCTGGACAACCTCAAGGCCAAGATCGACGCCGGTGCCAGCCGGGCGATGACGCAGTTTTTCTTCGACGTGGAGATGTTCCTGCGGTTTCGCGACCGGGCCCGGGCGGCCGGGATCACGGTGCCGCTGGTGCCGGGGATCCTGCCGATCACCAATTATGCTCGTACGCGTGAGTTCGCCGAGGCGTGCGGGGCCACGATTCCCGATGCCATCGCCCGGCTGTTCGACGACCTGGACGATGAGCCGGAGACCCGCCAGCTCGTGGCGGCAAGCATTGCGGCCGAGCAGTGCCGGCGGCTGGCGGCGGAGGGGGTGACGGAGTTTCATTTCTATACCCTCAACCGGGCGGAGTTGACGGCGGCCATTTGCCGTCTGTTGGGCATGAAGCCGGTGAATCCCGCCGTGGCGGAGGCGGGATGAGGG
>JBJKSR010000071.1:0-2817 GCA_046703965.1 Gammaproteobacteria bacterium
TTGCCCCGATTGCGATGGAGGAGGGGCTTCGCTTTGCGGTGCGCGAGGGCGGCCGCACGGTGGGCGCCGGCGTGGTCTCCAAGATCATCAAGTAACTGTTGACGCGGTGGGGCGGGGCCCCGGCCGCGGGTTCGGAGCACACAGGCCAGTAGCTCAATTGGTAGAGCAGCGGTCTCCAAAACCGCAGGTTGGGGGTTCGAGTCCCTCCTGGCCTGCCATGATGCGACTGGCGAGTAGCGTAAAAGGCAACCGATGACAGACATCAAGCCCGACATCAAGACCCACGTTTCAGCGCTGGATGCGCTCAAGCTGCTGGTGGCGGTGGTTCTGGTCATATTCGGGGTGGGCCAGTTCTACTATTACGGCACGCACCCGCTGGTGTGGGGCGGAGAAGCCCACCAGATCTCCACCGCCTTGCGGCTCCTGGTGCTGCTGGCTTCGGTCGGCGTGGCGGTGGTCGCGGCGCGCTTTACCGGGATCGGCGCCAGCTCGTGGCGCTACCTGATGAGTGCGCGCGCCGAGGTGCAGCGGATGGTCTGGCCGAGCCGCCAGCAGACGATCCAGACCACGGTCGTGGTGATCGTGCTGGTGGTGATTCTCGGCGTGGGGCTGTGGCTGATCGACATGGCGAGCGCGGCCCTGCTCGGCACCATCACCGGCGTCGGGCATTAAGGACGGGACGATGGCTATGCACTGGTACGTGGTACATGCCTACAGCGGGTTCGAGCAGCAGGTGAAGCGTGCGCTCGCGGATCGCATCGCGCACAAGGGCATGCAGTCCAGCTTCGGCGAAATCCTGGTCCCCACCGAGGAAGTGGTGGAGATGAAGGAGGGGCGCCGGCGCAAGAGCGAGCGCAAGTTCTTCCCCGGCTACGTGCTGGTACAGATGGAGATGAACGAGGAGACCTGGCACCTGGTCAAGAGCGTGCCCAAGGTCATGGGTTTCATCGGCGGCACGTCCGACCGCCCGGCGCCGATCCCGGATCGCCAGGCGCAGGAGGTCATCGACCGCATGCGCGCCGGCGCAGAGAAGCCGCGGCCCAAGGTGCTGTTCGAGCCCGGCGAGGTGGTGCGGGTCATCGAGGGCCCGTTCAACGACTTCAGCGGCGCGGTCGAGGAAGTCAACTACGAGAAGAACCGGCTCAAGGTGGCGGTGTCCATTTTCGGGCGTGCGACCACGGTCGAGTTGGCGTTCAACGAGGTCGAAAAGGTTTAGGGCCCGATCGGGTCCGGCCGGCGGGGCGCAGGCCCGGCCGGATGAAGCGACAACGGGGAGCCGTAGCCCGCGGGGCGAAGGCGTTAGCACCCACCGTACAGAGGTTGAAAGATGGCTAGAAAGATCCAGGCATTCGTCAAGCTGCAGGTGCCGGCCGGACAGGCCAACCCCAGCCCGCCGGTGGGTCCGGCGCTGGGCCAGCACGGCGTGAATATCATGGAATTCTGCAAGGCCTTCAATGCCCAGACCCAGGGCATGGAGCAGGGCCTGCCGGTGCCCGTGGTGATCACGGTCTACAGCGACCGCAGCTTCACCTTCATTACCAAGACGCCGCCGGCGTCGGTGCTGCTGCGCAAGGCCGCGGGCGTTGCCAAGGGCAGCCCCGAGCCCAACAAGAACAAGGTGGCCAAGGTCAGCCGGGCCCAGGTCGAGGAGATCGCACGCACCAAGGAGCCGGACTTGAGCGCCGCCGACCTGGAAGCGGCCGTGCGCACCATCGCGGGCAGCGCTCGCAGCATGGGCATCGAAGTGGAGGGTCTCTGATCATGGCTGCACTGAGCAAGCGGCGCAAGGCGATTGCCGAGAAGATCGAGGCGGGACGGGTCTATCCCGCCAACGAAGCGTTCGAGCTGCTGGTTTCGCTGCCGCGCGCCAAGTTCGTCGAAGGCGTGGAGGCGGCGGTCAACCTGGGTGTCGACCCGCGCAAGTCGGACCAGATCGTGCGCGGCGCCTCCGTGCTGCCGAACGGTACCGGCCGCAGCGTCCGGGTGGCGGTATTCGCCCAGGGCGACAACGCCGACAAGGCCAAGGCCGCCGGCGCCGACATCATCGGCTTCGAGGACCTGGCCGAACAGGTCAAGGCCGGCCAGATCGATTTCGACGTGGTGATCGCCACGCCGGACGCGATGCGGGTGGTGGGCCAACTCGGCCCGGTGCTCGGCCCGCGCGGCCTGATGCCCAACCCCAAGGTGGGCACGGTGACCTCGGACGTCGAGAAGGCCGTGAGCCAGGCCAAGTCGGGGCAGGTGCGCTACCGGACCGACAAGGCGGGCATCATCCACTGCCGCATCGGCAGCGTGGACTTCAGCGCCGAGGCGCTGGCCCAGAACCTGTCGGCGCTGATCGCCGACCTGAACAAGGCGAAGCCCGCTTCGTCGAAGGGCGTTTACATGAAGAAGGTCACGGTTTCCACGACGATGGGGCCGGGCCTGACGATCGACCACGCCACGCTGTAACGGCGGTGCGTGAAGATGCGGCGGCGCGAGCTGCCGTGAGGCCGGCCACGGGGCCGGCCGCGTCGAAGACCGCAGGTGCCGCGTGAGCGGCTTAATGGCCTGCGCAGACGGGTCCCGAGTCAGTTGCCTGACCGGGGCGCCGTCACCGGGTCCTGGACGGACCCAGTGGGACGGCTCCACGGGGAGCCGAACGGAAGCCTCAAAACAGGCTGGAGGTAGCCATGCCGGTACGACTTGAGGAAATGAAGGCACTGGTGTCGGAAGTGAACACCGTGGCCGCGCGGGCCCTGTCCTGCGTGGGCGCGGAGTATCGCGGCTTGACGGTCGAGCAGCTCGACGGTCTGCGCAAGCAGGCCCGGGCCTCGA
>JBJKSR010000072.1:0-3263 GCA_046703965.1 Gammaproteobacteria bacterium
GTAGCGGGGAGCAAACGCGCCGGGACCTTACAATGGAACTTTGCAGCAGACACGGTCGAATCCTTGAACAAGCGGGTGTTACTGACCTATGTGGCCGTCGCCATCGCCCTGGGGCTGGGGTTCGGCGGCGGATACTGGTATTCGCATTCCAACCGGCAGGGCGGCTCCAGCGAGGGGATGCCCGTGCTGGGTACGGCGCCCGAGTATACGCTGACCAATCAGCTCGGCGCCACGGTGAAGTCCACGAGCTTTGCCGGCAAGGTCCAGGTGGTGACCTTCCTGTTTCCGTATTGCACCGACTATTGCCCGCTCATCGCGGCGCACCTGGTGAGCGTGGAGCGGGCGCTCGAGGCGGCGCAACTGGCGGGGCGGGTGCAGCTGGTCGCGTTCAACGTGGATCCTGCGCATACCGGGCCCAAGGTCATGGCCGCGTTCATGCGCCAGTACGGCTGGAACCCGGAAGACACGCACTGGCAGTACCTGACCGGCCGGCCCGACCAGGTCCGCCGGGTCGTGACGGGGGGCTTCCACGTGGATTATGAACAGGTGCCGGAGGCCCTGGCCGACCAGAAGGCCGGGGAAGCGGAAAAGCAGGGGCTGTATTCGCCGCCGCCGAAAGTCGAGAATCCGCTGGCGCATGCCGCCGACCCGGATTACGACGTGACGCACAACGACACGATGATCCTGGTCGACGCGAAAGGACGCATTCGCCGCTTCTACGACGAAGCCGACCGCGTTTCGGATTCCGACCTGGTATCCGCGATTCGCCGCCTGCTACGGGAACGAAGCTAGCGGCGGCGAGGCGGCCTTACGGCCCGGGTTGGCGGGGCAGCAAGCGGACCGCGGCCGGCTGGCGGCTGAAGTAGTCGGCCAGTTTCTGCATTTGCGCCACGCTGAGGCCGGAGGCCATACCGTTCATGACCGCGTTCTTGCGCTTGCCCGACTTGTATTCCTCCAGGGCCCGCAGCAGGTAATCGCTCTTCTGGCCGGCCAGCGACGGATAGTCCGGGTTGGTGCTTACGCCCCGGGCGCCGTGGCAGGCCGCGCAGGTCGAGGCGAAGGAGGGCGCGCTCGCCTTGCCGTTGGTGGGCATGGGATGGGGCTTCAGGCTCGAGAACCAGGCCGCGATGTCGCGGATCTGCTGGTCGGTGAGGGAACTCGCCTGGGCGTGCATGGTCGGAAAATCGCGGTCGCCCGCGGCGTATTCCTTGAGTGCGGCGACGATGTAGGCGTCATGCTGCCCGCCGACCAGCGGTACGTGCATCGTCGGGTAGGGCACGGTGTAGTCCTCGATGCCGTGGCAGAACACGCACGTCGTGGCCAGGACCTTGCCGTGCGCCGCATTGGGGGCAGTGGATTGCGAAGGAGCCGGGCTGGCGCCGAGAGCCGGCAGGGCCGTGACGGCAAGGAGGATCGAGGCTAGGGCGCAGACAGGACGCATCGTGACTCCTTTCGTGGTTTGGGTGAGCCGGTACGGCGACATTTTACCGGATATGGGCGGCGACGGGCCGGGGGCTCTTCCGCCGCCCGCGAGGGTTTGTTAAATTGAATGTATCCAATGTGCGCCTGGCGCATCCTACAATGTCGAGATTCTATGTATTCCTGCGCTTCGCCGGGGCTGCCGTGCTTGCGGGCGGGCTGGTGTTTTTCGGGGGCGGTTGGCTGATCCACGAATATGCCGGGCACAAGCCGGGCCAGAGCGTGGGGCTGACCGTCATCCGCGGCATCCACCTGCTCTCCCATGTGCCGGGACAGGGCACGAGCGCCAAGGCCGCGAAGCCGCGGCAGACGATCCGGGGCTTTGTCCAGGTCGGATTCACCGTCGGCGCCGACGGTCGCGCCCATCACATCCACGTCATTTCAGCCGAACCCCCGGGGCAATACGAAGAGGCGGCGCGCGAGATCATCGCCGCGCGGCATTTCAAGCCGGGGCCCGCGGGCAAGAAGGGGCCCGCCGAGCGGACCGAGATCGTGCACTTCCAGGCCCCGACGTCGGTCTTGAGCAACAACACCGCCGATAACGGGAACGGCGGCGGCTGAGCGGAGGCGCGGGCATCCGCCCGGCTCTTCGCGCCCGCGACGATCGCTCCTACGGAACATGTGGCCCCGGGGTTGCACGAAGGGCTGTCGGAGCGACGGTCCCCGTCGCGAATTTCCTTACTGGATTCCGGCCTTCGCCGGAATGACGGAAGAGCGCGCGCGCGGGCGTCCTGGCGGCTCTTCGCCCCGGGACGTCCGCTCCTGCAGGGGAAAATGACGGGATTGCGGGTTCAGCGGCCCTTGAGCAGCGGCGGATACAGGCTGTAGAGCCCCGTCACCTCGGCCTCGGCCAGCACATGCCCCTCCAGCGCCTTCTCCACGTCGCTGCCCCTGAAGTCGCCCTCCACGGGGAGCTTGTCCAGGTCGGTGGCGTAGAGCACGAAGTGGTAGCGGTGCATGCGCTCGTCGTTCCACGGCGGGCACGGGCCGTCGTAGCCATAGTATTTTCCGCCCAGGTCGGGGTCGCCGTCCATGAAAGCGGTGTAGTCGTTGAGCCCCTGGCGGGCGCCGCCGGGCGCGGGTGGATTGCGCTTGCCGCCCTGGGTCACGCCGTCGCTTACGCTGCCTTCCGCAATGCCGTTCTCTTCCGGCGACAGGTCGACCAGGCTCCAGTGGTAAAAGCGCGTGCGCTCGAAATCGCGGGGGATCGTCCGATCCTCCTGGTTGACGTCGTCGGCGCGCGCCGGAACGTCGTCGTCATAGCACAGCACCACCAGCGAGGCGGTGTCGGCCGGCAGGTCGCTCCAGCTCAGGCCGGGGTTGCGGTTGGCGGCAAACTGCATGTGCTGCTCGGCATGCGGGGCTGCGAATGCGAAGCGCTCCGGGATCCAGTCGCCGTCTGAAAAACCCTCGATCTTCAGTTGCATGGCCAGTACTCCCAGTGGAAACTTCAAGTGTATCAAGAGATGGATCGTAAAATATGTGGTGACAGCCACGAATCCGGAGCGACGACGACATGACGCGCAATGCCCTCGAGCGCGAAACGCCTTACATTGACGGTCCCGCGGGCCGGCTTCAGGCGGTGCTCGAATATCGGCGCGGGCCCGAACCGCGGGCGGTCGCCGTGGTGTGTCATCCGCATCCGCAGTTCGGCGGGACGCTGGAGAACAAGGTGGCCTTCACATTGGCGCGCGCGGCGGTGGACGCCGGGGCGGCGGCCCTGCGTTTCAATTTTCGGGGGGTGGGCCAAAGCGAGGGGCAGTTCGACCACGGACAGGGCGAGG
>JBJKSR010000073.1:0-3930 GCA_046703965.1 Gammaproteobacteria bacterium
GGGCGCGGCCGCGGTGGCGGGCATCACCTTCCTCGGCCAATCCGCGAGCACGACCTACACGCCGCCGGCGTTCCACCGCTTCAGGGCGCCGGCCTATACGCTGCACCTCATGAACGGCGGCACCGTCGCGTCATCGAGCCTGGCAGGCAAGACCGTCGTGATGGCTTTCTGGGCCACCTGGTGCAAGCCTTGCCGCGAGGAAATGCCCGGGCTGCAGAAGCTCTACGTGCAGGACTACCGCGACGACCCGAAGGTTGCCTTCTACCTGGTGGACCTGGGGATCGGCGGCGAAACGAAGTCCAAGGCGAAGGCCTACCTCCACAAGAACGGCGTCACCATCCCGACGGCCTTCGACGATCACGGCCGGTTAATGGATGCCTTCGACCTGCCCCGCGAACTGCCGACGCGGGTCGTGATCAATGCCGGCGGCATGGTCGACTATCGCTCCATCGGATACGGTGGTTATGCCAAGGGGTTCCCGAAGCTGCGCAAGGCGATCGCCGGCGCCCGGGCCTCGTCCGTGGCGCACTGACTCAATACAGCGTTACGTGCAGGCGCAGGGCGATCGCCAGGGCGTTGGGATACGTCCCCGAGGGGTGGAACACATACTGGAGGTCGGGTTGCAGCGCCACGCTACCACCGAACAGGGGTAGCCGGGCGGTGGCCTCGACGCTGGTTTCCGCGGCATGGCCACGGATCCAGGCGCGGGCGAAGCCGAAGCCGATATCGCTGATCGTTGACGAGACGTCCTGGAAGCGGATGCCGCCGCCGAGATAGGCAGGGATCGGGTTGGTCCCGGACGGGCTGGCGCCAGCCTGGAGGAAAACTCTTGTGCCGGGATGGCCGGGCAGGGGCTGCTGCAGGTTCGCATACGAGCCCCAGTCGCTGGCTGGAAGTCCGGAGGAGGACGGGGCGCGCCGGTACCAGGCCCCGATGCCGAGTTGCAGTCCGCTGCCGACAAGGTGCCAGTCGCGTTCGCCGATCAGCATCTCTCCGCCCCGGAGTGCGCTCGAGCGGTTCGCGGGGTCACCCTGGAACACCCCGACTTGCCAGCCTTCGGGCCTGGCACCTAAGTGCGCCATCGCGCCCCAGGCCGAGTAGGGGTACGTGTCGGTGGGGACGTCTCCGGTCAGGGTCGGGGTGATGCCGAACGAGGCATTGGTGAACAGGCCCGCCGTGTCGTTGGCGTCGAAGAAGTTGTTCAGATCCATGAGACCGGCGCGCACCAGCGAGGGCCCGAACGTTTGCGAATACCAGAACTGGTTGACTTGGCGCAGGTTGGGCGCATCCAGGTTCGACACCGCCTGGATATCGCCGACGTAGCGGCTCGGATGGGTGCTGGTGATCGCGCGGACGCCAAGTGCGAATTGCCCGCCCTGCCACCAGCCCAGTTTACCGGTGTCCAGCGACAAAGCCGCCGTGAGCACGCTGTCGGTGGCGTAGCCGCGCTTGCGTCCACCGTGCACGTTGGCGTAGATGTCGCTATCCCAGTTCAGGCCGAAGTGCAGTCCCCGGGGAGGCGACGGCAGGGGCAGCAGTCGCGGCGCGCTCCCATCGCCCTGTGCCTGCGCCGGCAGCGGGCCGAGGCATGACAGCAGGAGCAGAATGGCGGCGCTGGCGCGGACGCGTCTCAAGGCGCGACGCCGCCGGGTCTCAGTAGCCGCCGAGTTTGCCGTTGCCGGCCCAGGCGAACGTCCAGCTCACCGTGAACGGCTTCCACCAGGCCGGCACGCCGGTCTGCTTGCTGGTGTGCCGGAAGAATCCGGCGTACGGCGGGGGTTCGATTTTCAATGTCAGCATGTACTTGCCGGGCCCGTCGAGCTTGACGTTGCGCCCGTAGTGCGGGCCGTCAGTCGCGGTCATGGCCATGAACGTGCCGAAATCCTCCCACATGCCGTGCAGTTTGCGCAAGTGATAGGAAATCGTGAGGTAGGGCATCCACTCGCCGGGCTGGAAGCCCTGGGCGTTGTCCTTGCCGGCATGGATGTCGGCTTCGAGGTGCACGTCGGCGTCGCCGCCCATGCCCGGCATGACCGGCGCCATGTGCACCGGCTGCAGGTAGACGGCATCGATGATCATGCCGTTCTTGACCACCGGCTTGCCGATCAGCGTTTCGTTGGCGTGTGCCGAGGCGAGGGGCAGCAGCGCGGCCAGGGCGCAGCACGATGCGAGTTTGCGGATCACGGCCTTATCTCCATGGTTGCGAATGCGGTCCCGTCAGCCGCCGAACAGGGCCGGCCACCAGGCCAGCGCCGCGGCGGCGCAGCCGAGTGCGCTCGGCCCGAGGGCCAGTGTCAATCGAGTGCCCGACAGGCCCTGGCGTTGCAGCAGGCGGCGGCCGATGGCCAGGCTCCATGCGAATCCGGCCCCGAACAGCGCCATCTCCAGCCCGCGGGTGGCGTCCGTCCCGATGCCGTGCTGCAGCAAATCGAACAGTGAGCTGCCGAGGCCGAGGACCAGGGACACCATCGCGACCGGCAGGTACTGGTAGGCGAGTTCCAGGAAGCGCGAGCGGAAATTGCCGTCGGCCCCGAGCCGCCCGGCCACCCAGCTTCCGAGTGCGGTGCACAGCGACATCCCCGCGGCGAAGACGGCGGCCGTGGCGAGCATGAATCCGGTGATCATGGAAAAATCGAGCCAGGTGAAGACCTCCCGCCCGGCGGGGTGCACCGACATCAGCCACCCCGGCCCGGGGCTGACGAAGCCCAGCCAGTCGTGGTCGATGGCCCACACGGCGAGCGCGTGGCGGATCGCCTGGTACTGGGGCAGGATCAACCACAGGAAGCCGCCGATCGCGGTGCCCGTGCCGAGGAACAGGAACCAGATGTCGGACGCGTGCGGATGGTGGTCGCGTATGTGGGCCGCTTCGCTGCCGGGCGCGCGCAGGCGGATGGCCAGGCCACCCCTGGTACCCGGCTGCACGCAGCGCATGCACTCGATGCAGTGCCTCGATTCCTGCTTGCGGTTGATGTCGATGAAGGTGGGGCACACGCCTTTGGCGGTCCACGTCTCACCGCCGGCGCGCGGCGCCCTGGGCGAGAACTGGACGATCCCGAGGCGCGAGAACGAACCGAGTGTCAGCCCGATCGGGCACAGGTGCCGGCACCAGGGGCGCTTGTGGTACCCGGGTCCATACAGGAAGCCGACCAGCAAGGCGCACGCGAGCGCCAGTCCGAACACTTCGGCGATGCCTTCCGGGAACGAGCGGGCATCGACCGTCTGGGCGAGGATCGTGATCACGACGAAGCTCGCCACGGGGGCGCCTTCCCAGCGGAGCCAGCGCGGCACGCGGCGCTTGAGCCCGATCCGGTTGGCCCATTCCGAGGAGGCGCCCATCGGGCACAACACGCCGCACCAGCTGCGTCCCGTGAAGATCACGGAAACGAACACCAGCGGGAACCACAGCCCCCAGATGAGGAAATTCGCGGTCAGCGTGAAGTTGTGAAACACGCGGGCCCCGTCGCCGGGCGCCGGCAGGAGCAGCGGCACGACGATCAACGCCAGGAATCCGGCGAACATGCCGACGTGGATCCACGGCAGCCAGCCGCGGTGGTTTACCGCGAATCGTTCGACTTTCCGCGAGAGGAGCCCCTGGGGCAACGGCTTGTCGGCGACGGCGTGCATGGGCTCAATAGAATTCGTACTCGAGGCGCAGCACCAGGGTCGTGTCGGCCGTGTCGTGCGACGTCCCGAACAGGGCGACCGCCCCATAGCGCAGGCTCTTGCCTGCGCCCAGCGTGATCTGCCCGGTCATGCCGGGGCCGATGGCATTGCGCGGCCGGCCGAAACGTCCGATCGTGCCCACCGGTTCGCCGTAGGCCTCGACCAGCGGCGACACCTTGCGCCGCCAGCGGTACTCGAGGCGGGCCCGGTATTCCAGCCCGACGCCGGGCCCGGCGTTGGTGCCGTATTCGTGGCTTGCCAGGACGT
>JBJKSR010000074.1:0-8091 GCA_046703965.1 Gammaproteobacteria bacterium
GGCCAGCTCCTGGTGCAGCTGAACGACGCCAACCAGCGCGCGCAGTTGCAGCACGACGAGTCCGCCCTGAAACTCGCCGCAACCGAGCTCGACCAGCAACGCAACCTGTACCGCGAGCACAACGCCAGCAAGCTGGCGCTGCAGCAGGCCCAGACCACCTACACGCAGGCACGGGCGGCAGTCAGTTCCGACAAGGCGACCATCGCCAAGCTACAGGTACGCGCCCCGTTCACCGGCCATCTCGGCCTGCGCCAGGTCAGCCTCGGGCAGTATGTCGACACCTCCACTCCGGTGGTGGATCTGCAGCAGTGGAACCCCATTTACGCCGTGTTCCAGGTGCCGCAGCAGCAGCTCTCCCGCCTGGCCGACGGGCAGAAAGTCGTGCTCGACGTTTCCGGCATCGGCGGCCGCGACTTCACGGGCAAGATCTCGGCCATCGGCGCACAGGTCGAGAGCGGCACGCGCAACGTGCAGGTGCAGGCCACGTTCGCCAATCCGGATAGCACGCTGCGCCCGGGCATGTACGGCGAAGCCACGGTCAAGACCGGCGAATCGCGCCAGGTGATCGCCGTGCCGGATTCCGCGGTCACCTACAACACCTATGGCTCTTACGTCTACGTGATCCAGCAAGGCAAGCAGGGGCTCGTGGCCCGGCAGCGCAACGTGCAACCCGGGGAGTCGCGGGGCGGTCTGACTACCGTCACGCGCGGACTCAAGGCCGGCGAACGCGTAGTCACTGCCGGCCAGGTCAAACTGCATCCGGGCGCCGCGGTGAGCATCGCGCCCGGCACCGCGGCCAGTGCGCAGCCTGCGGCTACCATGGCCCCCGGGAGCGCGACATGAGCGAAGCACGCGGGCGCTGGACGGATCTCTTCGTCCGCCGGCCGGTACTTGCGATCACGCTGGCGCTCCTCGTCGCGATCCTCGGGTTGTTCAGCTTCTTCAGCCTGAAAACGCGCGAATACCCCAACCTCACCAACACGGTCATCAGGGTCGGCACGTCGTACCCGGGCGCCAGCCCGCAGACGGTGCAGAGCTTCATCACCCAGCCGCTCGGGCGCGTTCTGGGGCAGACCCCGGACCTCGACTACATGGAATCGTCGAGTTCGCAGGGCTCGTCCTCGATCACGCTCTACATGCGACTGAACACCGACCAGGCCAAAGCCCTGGCCAACGTGCAGACCGAGATCACGCAGGTGCAGGACCAGTTGCCGGCAAACAGCCACCCGCCGGTGGTGAATGTATCCGCCGGCCACCAGACCTCGCTGATGTATATCGCCCTCTACAGTCCCGGCGAGGAGATGACTCCCTCGCAGATCACGGACTACGTGATTCGCAACGTGCAGCCGCTGTTCCAGACCGTCAATGGCGTCTCGCAGGCGCGGCTGATTCCCGGTGGCAGCGGCGGCAACGGCAATACGCTGGCCATGCGCGTGTGGCTCAAGCCCAATGCGATGACGGCATACGGCGTCACGTCCTCGGACGTGGAGCAGACGCTGCGGTCCCAGAACGTCATCACCGCGCTGGGCACCACGCGCAACCCGCTGGTCGCCATTCCCATCGGCAGCAACCTGAGCGCGGACGACGTCTCCACCTTCAGGCACCTGGTGGTCAAGACCGTTAACAACACGCCGGTGTACCTGGACCAGGTCGCCAAGGTCGAACTCGGCGCCGAAAGCTACGATTCCAACGCCTACTTCAATGGCAACCCGGCGGTGCTGATCGGCATCGACACCACGCCCTCGGCGAACTCGCTGGACGTGGCGCGCGGCATCCAGCAGCAGCTCAAGACGGTGCGCAAGGACCTGCCGCCGGGACTGAAGCTCGGCGTGCCGTTCAACACCGCCGACTTCATCCACTCGGCCATCAGCGAAGTGATCACCACCATCGCCATAACCCTGGGGGTGGTGCTGCTGGTGATTTTCATCTTCCTCGGTTCGCTGCGCGCGCTCGCAATCCCCGCCGTAGCCATCCCGCTGTCGATACTCGGCGCGGGCATCTTCATGGAGGGCTTCGGCTACAGCCTGAACCTGCTCACGTTCCTCGCCTTCGTACTCGCGATCGGCCTGGTGGTGGACGACGCCATCGTGGTGGTGGAGAACGTGCACCGGCACGTCGATGCCGGCGAATCCGGCTTCCTGGCCGCGGTCAAGTCGGCCCGGGAGCTGACGCTGCCGATCATCGTCATGTCCACCACGCTGGTGGCGGTATTCCTGCCGGTGGCTTTCTCCGGGGGGTTGACCAGCATCCTGTTCACGGAGTTCGCCTTCACCATCGTGTTCAGGGTGCTGATCTCGATGATGCTGGCACTGACACTCTCGCCGGTGATGAGCGGCTGGCTGCTGCGCCCGACGCCGGACCATGGGCTGATGCACTTCCTGGAAACGAACTACATGCGACTGCGCGGACTCTACGAACGTTCGCTCGCCGGCTTCCTGCGCTACCCGGTGGTCGGGCTGGTGTTCACCGCCGCCATCCTGGCCAGCCTGTTCTTCCTCTTCTCCGGCGTACGCAGCGAACTCTCGCCGCCGCAGAACCAGGGCGTGGTATTCGCACTCGGCACGGCCAGCCCCAACATCAGCCCCGAGCTGCTGACCAAGGACAGCAAACAGGTGCTCGGCGTATTCGACCGCTTTCCCGAGATGCGGCACACGTTCATGGCCACGGGCTTCAATCCCGCCGGCGGCGGCTCGAACGGCATGTTCGGCGGCATGAATATCAACCAGAGCAAGCACACCGCGCACGAGCTGATCGCCCCGGTCCAGCAGGCGCTCGGCAAGGTGCCCGGCCTGCAGCTCTCGGTCTCGACGCCACCGCCGCTGCCCGGCTCGACCAGCCTTCTGCCGATAGACTTCGTGATCAAGGCGGCCACCGGCAACTACGACCAGCTCGAACAGGTGGCGCAAACGATCCTGTCCAAGGCACTGGCCAGCGGCAATTTCGCCTTTTTGCAGAAGAATCTGAAGATCGACCAGCCGCAGTACCGCCTCGTCGTCAACCGCAAGATGGCGGGCAGCCTGGGGATCAGCATGGAGCAGATCGCCACGGCGCTGCAGCCCCTGCTCTCCGGTGGCTGGGTCAACCACTTCACGATGCAGGGTTATTCGTACGAAGTGATCCCGCAGGCGCCGGACAAGGCGCGCGCCAACCTCCGCGACCTCGGCCAGTACCATGTTCGCGCGGCCGACGGTTCGCTGATCCCGCTCTCGACCCTGGTGCAATTCCGTACGCGCACCATCCCCGAAGCCCTGCCCCAGTTCAACCGGGTCAACAGCGCCACACTCACCGGTATTCCGGCGCCGGGCGTATCGCAGGGCGCGGCGCTCGCCTACCTCAAGCGGATCACCGAGGAAAACGCCCCCAAAGGCTACAACATCGACTACGCCGGCGACTCGCGGCAGTTCGAAAAGCAGGGCAATACCTTCATGTTCGCCATCGTGCTTGCCCTGATCCTGGTCTACCTGCTGATGTCGGCGCAATTCAACAGCTTCCGCGACGCCCTGATCGTGATGCTCACGATCCCCATGTCCGTGGCCGGTGCCCTGATCTTCATGAGCCTGGGCTTCGCCACCCTCAACATCTATACGGAGATCGCGCTCATCACGCTGCTGGGCCTCATCACGAAGCAGGGGATCCTGGTGGTGCAGTTCGCCAACCAGATCCAGCGCGAGCAGGGACTCGACAAGCTGGCCGCGGTCAAGGAGGCGGCCGCCGTGCGCCTGCGCCCGATCCTGATGACCACGCTCGCCATGGTGCTCGGCGTCGTCCCGCTCATCGCCTCCAGCGGCGCCGGCGCGCCGCCGCGGCACCAGCTCGGGCTGGTGATCGCGACGGGCCTCGGTGTGGGCGCCTTCTTCTCCCTCTATATCGTGCCCGTCATGTACTTCTATATTGCCCGTGACCGTGGCAAGCACGCGGCCGACGAAGAGGAGAAAAACCGGGCCCTGGCCCGCCTGGCGGAGGAACGCTAGGCCATGCGCCGCAGGAATCCGCGATGAGCGGCGCACCCCGCCTCGAAAGCTTTCCGCGAACGCTGTCCGTCACCGCGAAAAGCTGGCGCCGCCTGATGAACGAGCGCCTGTCCGGCCTGGGCCTGAGCCAGGCCAAGTGGACCGCCCTGCTCCTGCTGGGCAAGCATCCGGAAGGCATCGTGCAGCGCGAGCTGGCTTGCCACATCGGGATCGAATGCGCCTCGCTCGTGGGGTTGCTTGACCGCATGGCGGCGGACGGCTGGATCGAACGCCGCCCGTGTACGGCGGACCGGCGCGCCAACCTCGTGTTCCTGAGCGCCAAATCGGCCGCGACACTCGACGAGATCCGCCGCGTCGCAGCGGAAGTGACCGCCGAGCTGCTGGGCGACATCCCGGCCGACGAACTCCGCGCCTGCCAGAAGGTGCTGGACATGATCACCGCACGCGCGCAGGATCTCGCCGCCCAGACCCGCTAGTGGTCGGCCCTCACCCCGAGTCGGCCGGCGGCGCCACCGCATGGCGTGCCGCCCAGGCCAGCTTCCCGGGCCGCAGCAAGCGCTTGAGCTCGATCTCCAGCCGCAGCGCCTGCGAGCGGCTCGCCACGCGTTTCACGGCACGCAACGCCGCCGGCGGGTGCGCCCGGGTAAAGCGGGCACCGCGGCGGCCACCGCCATGCTCCTCCAGCCGTCGTGCGACGTCGGTCGTGATTCCCGTATACAGCCGGCCGCCGCGGCACTCCAGCATATACACGAACCAATGCCCGCCGGACGGGGCCGTGGCCGGCTTCACTTCCAAGCGCGGAAGACGCTTACCGATCGGCCGGGCCGGACCTGGGATCGCCGGCACCGGAGACGACGACCTGGCCGTTGATCGAGAATTCGCCGGCATGATAGGTCAGCACGCTATGTTCACGGCCGTCGGAACCGGTTTTCAAGTAGCCTTCCTTTTCCCACTGGTCGAGTACGCGGTCGACGGATTGCGCCGCGGCGGGTCCGCCGAGCACGTGGGTGCTGAAGCTGTCCACCAGCTTGCGGTCGAAGTCCAGCCTGGCGCGGGCATCGACCCGGTCGAGCAGGGCAAAGGCCTGGGGCGAAGTGGCCGACGGTGCGGCGGCGTTGAACGCGGCGCTGGCCGTGATATCGAAGCGCCCGTCGGGCGCGCGCAGCGCCACGCGGGCCATGGCATGCGCCGGGGCCAACGCCTGGCCCAGTATCGGCAGTGCCGACTCGAGCGCATCCTTGTCCGCCCGGCTACCGCCGGTGTCGCCCACCGTATCGAGCCGGTCGAAAAAGCGCCGCAGCGTTGCCGCATCGACGTGGGCGACCGACGCGTGCATGATGAAGCGGGAGAATGTCCAGCCCTTGATGGTGCCGCCCCGCTGCGTGAAAGCAGCGGTGCCACCCAGCCATTTGCCGTCGCCGTCTTCGCTCAACTCGCTGTGGCCCCGGCCGTCGCCGAGCCGAACCACCTCCTTGCCGTCGACCTTGAACACGGCGCCCTTGAAAGTCGAACGGCTGCGCCCGGTCCAGAAGTCGTATTTCGACTGGTGCTTGTCGCCGGAGAAGGTGAAACCCTCGATGCGACCGCTGTAGTTTTCGCCGTTGTTCGGATTCTCGGCCTGGTACCGGATCGGGTCGACGGAGCCGCTGTATTCGACGTTGTCCTCGGCCCCGTTGACGCTGGCATCCATCCGCGCTCCCTGCCAGGTCGCACCGAAAACGCCCATGCTGTAGCGCCCGGGCGGCACGCTGAGGGTACTGGCCATGGCGCCGTCGAAATACTGGCGCATGTAGACGTCGGGCTTGAAGATGCCGAGGATCGACATCGGCGGCAGCTTCTCACCCCGGAACTCCGCGGTATAGAGGACTGGCACGAAGCTCACGTGGCCGTCGCCGAAAGCGGCGAAGGCGATCGGGCCGTGATTGATGCGCAGATCGAACTCCGGGGTCCCCTGGCTGCCCAGGAAGATGGCCCACAGGCGCAACGCCCTCGGTGGCATGTTCGAGTCTGGGCTCAGCGAAAGCTTGGCCTCCGAACTGTAGAAGCCGCGGTGGTAGGAATCGACATGCACCGTCACGCCGGGATGGCGCGCGTTGATCCGGGCGATGCGTGCCTTGAAGCTGCTCTCGGCGGCGCGGCCCACGAAATACGGCGCCACCGCGGCGGCCGCGAAGACAAGAGCAATGAGGGCGGCGATGCCGACCAGGATCCGGCGCTTCATGGTGTCCCCTGCTTATAGATCTTCCAGCCTCACTATAAAGCGAGCGGCGCGCATCCGCCAGTGGGCGGTGTAGAATCGGAGGGCATTGCGCCGGACAGGAGCCCGGGAGAAAGCATCACGGAAATGCCGGAAGCAGCCATCCGCACCGAAGATAACGGCATCCACGCCATCGATACGCACTACGTGCGCGAGCGCCTGGACGCGAGCCACCTGATTGTGCGTCGGGGCCGCGCGGCCTTCGTGGACTGCGGCGCCAACAGCTCCGTGCCGCATTTGCTGGAGGCCCTCGACACCCTGGGCGTAGCCCGCGAAGCGGTGGACTACCTGCTGCTGACCCACATCCACCTCGACCACGCCGGCGGCGCCGGCACGTTGATGCGCGAGTTGCCCAACGCCACCGTCGTGGTGCATCCCCGCGGCGCCAAGCACCTGAGCGAGCCGGCCAAGCTCGAGGCCGGCACCCGCGCCACCTATGGCGACGCGGTGTACGATACGCTCTACGGCGAACTGGTGCCGATCCCCGGGGAACGCATCCACGCCGCCGAGGACGGCGAAGTCGTCACCCTCGGCGGCTCGCGTCTGCACTGCCTGCACACGCCGGGCCACGCGCTGCACCATATCGCATACCATGACGAGGACGCCAACGTCGTGTTCACCGGCGACATCTTCGGCATTTCCTACCGCGTCTTCGACAACCCGGAGGGCAAGCCTTTCATCTTCCCGACCACCACGCCGACCCAGTTCGATCCGCAGCAGATGCATGAGTCGATCGACCGCATCGCGGCGCTGGAGCCCGAGGCCGCCTATCTCACCCATTACAGCCGCGTGGAGAACGTGCCCCGCCTGGCCGGGCAGCTACATCGCGACGTGGATCGCTTTGTGGAAATCGCCGAGCGGCATTTCGACGAGCCGGATCCGGAAACACGGATCCGCCACGCCCTTCACGACTACCTGGCCCGGCGTCTGGACGAGCATGGCACGCGGATGGACGCCAAGCGTCGCGAGACCTGGCTGGCAATGGACGTCAACCTCGACGCGGCCGGCCTGGTGGCCTGGGACCGGCGAAGGAAGCGCACGGGATGAAGGGGCAATTCCAGGGCTGGCGCATCCACAAGCGCGACAATGCCACCGAGGCGCGACTGGAACAGCTTGGTGAGCACGACCTCGGCGCCGGCACCGTCACCATCCAGGCCGAATATTCCTGCCTCAACTACAAGGACGCGCTGGCGCTCACGGGCAAGGGCAAGATCATGCACCGCTTCCCGCTGATCGCCGGCATCGACGTCGCCGGCTGCGTGGCGGCGAGCGAGGATCCCCGCTTCGACCGCGGCGATGCTGTGCTGGTCACCGGCTGCGGGCTGGGCGAGAACATCAGCGGCGGATACGCCGAATACGTGCGTGTGCCCGCCGAGCACGTGATCCGGATTCCCGAGGGCCTCGACAGCCGGTCGGCCATGCAGCTCGGCACCGCCGGCTTCACCGTGGGCCTCGCACTGCACCGCCTCGAGCACAACGGACAGCGTGCCTGCGGCGGACCGATCGCGGTGACCGGCGCCAGCGGCGGTGTTGGCGCGCTGGCCGTGGCCATCCTCGCGCAGTGCGGGTATCACGTCGTGGCCTTTACTTCGAAGGCGGAGGCACACGACTGGCTCGGCGCCCTGGGCGCGGCCGAGGTGCTCGACGCCGACTCCGAGCCGTTCGGCGAACACGCCCTGGAACATGCGCGCTTCGCCGGCGCCATCGACACCGTGGGAGACGGCCTGCTGTCGCGACTGCTGGCGGTCATCGACTGGTGGGGCAATGTGGCCGTGATCGGCAATGCGGGCGGTGCAGAGTTCTCGGCGACGGTGTATCCGTTCATCCTGCGCGGGGTGAGCCTGCTCGGCATCAATTCGATGG
>JBJKSR010000075.1:0-5764 GCA_046703965.1 Gammaproteobacteria bacterium
TGATCACCACCGGCACGATCGGCAGGTTCGTTCGCAGTGCGATCTGGGCCGTGCCGCGGCGAAAGCACAGCGGCTCGCCGGGCGTCGTGCGTGTGCCTTCGGGGAAGATGAGGATGGTCTCGCCGCGTTCCGCCGCCACGCGGCATTGCTCGACCAGCGCGAGCGGATTGCGTTCGTTGCCCGCGATGTAGCCACCGAGGCGGCTGAAGGGGAAGAACAGCGGGTGCTTCAGCAGCGCCGGTTTCATCACGCAGTTGACGTGGGGGAAATAAGCCATGAGGAACACCGCATCGAGGTAGCTCGGGTGGTTGGCCACCAGGAGGCAACCCCGGGTGGCGAGCGTCTCGGTACCTTCCAGCTCGATGCGAGCCAGGCCCCAGCCTTCGATCATGCGGATCAGGATGCGGAATCCCAGGCTCGCCAACCCGCGCACGCGCGACGCGCGACGCGCGGCCGGCGTGACGAGCAGCAGCCCCGGCAGCGGCACCAGCACGCCGAACAGGGCGACCGCCCCGAAGGCGACGAAGCACAGTCCTGCCAGTGCGCTGCGGCGCAGGCTCTCGACGCGGTTTTTCGGCGTGCGGTTCATCGGGCCCAGTAATCATAGAAATTGAACCAGTTGTCGGGTGCCTCGCGGGCGTGCCGCTCCAGGCACTCGACGTAGCGGCCGACCAGTTCGGCCGTGGCTGCCGGGCGCTCCCGGCGCGGCACCTTCCGGCCCGGGCTCAGGCGCTCGAAGAGCAGATCATACCGGTTGCCGCCACGGTACAGGCCGGCAAAGAAGAGCACGGGGCAGCCGAGGATCAGCGCCGCTTCCGCGATGCCGCTCGGGAAGCGCGCGGGTGCCCCCAGGAACCGGCACTCGACGGCATGCGCGTCGGCGGGCCCGACGCGGTCGGCGAGTGCGGCCACGAAACCGCCCGCCTCGATCCGTTCGTGCAGCCGCACCAGCACGTCGGGTGCGCCGAGGGCGATGGTGTGGCGCGCGAGTTCGGGGTCGAGCGCGTGGAAGGCACGGGTGATGCGCGCATTGTGTTCGGGGTAGAGCAGGATGTCGACATCGATGTCGGTGCGCCGGTGACCCAGGGCGCGCATGGCGAAGAAGCTGCCGAGATGGGCGCCGAGCAGGATCGCTCCCCGGGCCTCGTCGTGGAGGGCGCGCAGCGCCACGGGGACGCGGATGTCGAGGCACGTCTCGCGGCCCGCGACGATAAAGACCCGGTCCAGCGTGACGGCGCCGAAGTTCCAGTAGGAGCGGACCACGTCGCGCCAACGCGGTTCGCGCCCTTGCGCACGGCGCCTGAACTCGCGCACGTAGCGTTGTTCGCGCCGGGCGGTGAGCAGAAACCACGCCACGGCGGGGTAGAGGCAGAGCCTGGCCAGCGGCCGGCCCCCGTGCAGCGCGAGTACGCGCATGAATGCCAGCCAGAAACGATTACCCCGCTCCCGGCTTGTGCGCCAGTCCCGGCTCACGCGGGCCGGCGCCGCCCGGGCGCCAGGTGTTCACGCACGATGCCCAGCAGGTACGTTCGCTGCAGCTTGCCGGTGCCGGTGCGCTGCAGCGCGGGGACGCGCACCAGGGGCCGCGGCATGAACACGGGGTCGATGCGCGCGGCGAGCCGGGCGCGGATGTCCGGCACAGAAAGCGCGGGAGCCACCACCACCGCGGCCAGGCGCGCATCGGGCAGGTCGGGCATCACGAAGCTCCCTTCCTCCACGCCCTCGATGTCCAGCAGGTGGTGGTTGAGTTCGGCGAGGGAAATGCGTTTGCCTGCAATCTTTATCTGTTCGTCGCTGCGTCCGAGCAAGGTGAAGCGGCCGTCGTCCTCGATCCGGATGCGGTCGGATAACGGTCGCGGTGTCGACAGGTGCGGGGCATGTACCCGGCATTCGTTGCCGTGCAGGCGAAGCGAGACGTCGGCATAGGGCAGCCACGCCGTTTCGTTCAGCGAACGGCGGCTGGCGATCGCGCCGGCTTCGCTGCAGCCGTACACCTCGTTCAGCGGGGCTTCGAACGTCTGCTCGGCCCTTGCCGCAAGCGCCTGTCCGAGCGGTGCGGTCGCGCTCACGATCTGGGCCACTTCCGGCCAGTCGAGCCCGGCGCGCAGGCAGACATCCAGATGCAGGGGCGTGGTCACCAGCATGCGCGGCGCCGCAACCGCCGCAAGCGCCGCGCGCACGTCGGCCGGATACAGCGGCTGGCCGCCGTGCACGGTGTTCGGGCCGAGCAACGCGTACAGCGCGCTCGACTCCAGGCCGTAGGAATGCTGGGCGGGCACCGTCGCCACGATGTTGTGCCGGATATCGCGTACGCCGAAGCGGTCCATGGCGCGCCGGGTGGCGCCGCTCAGTTCGTCCCAGGATTTCGCCTGCGGCTTGGGCCGCCCGGTGCTGCCGGAGGTAAACAGCACGACTGCGATCTGGCCGGCCGCTATCGCGGGGATGCTTTGGGCATCGTGCGTGGCGTCCGCGGCGGCCGCCTCCACCTCCTCGTCGCCGATGCGGTAGGCATCGTGCCCGGTGCCGATTTCGTCGAGCGTGCGCGGAGCCAGGCTCGGTGGAAGCAGCGCCTCTTGCCCGCGGAGCAGCAGCGCGGCGAACGCCACCAGGAAATGATAGCGGTCCGCGCAAAGCACCAGCGCCCGGTCCCGGTCCGGCAGGCGCCGCGCGAGCCGGTCGGCGTGGGCCAGGAATTCGGCGCGCGTGATCCAGCGTCCGCGCTGCCATGCGATCGGCGACTTCAGCGGTGCCGGTCCGAGCAACGGCAGGGTCCCGGCTGTGCTCACGGCTGGAACAGGCGCAGGTAGTCGATGTTGCGTACGCGCCGCCAGTCCACCGGTCCGCCGGCGCGGAAGTCTTCGCGCAGGTACCAGCGGCGGAACATCCACTCACCGGCGAACAGCCCGATCGGGACCGCGTAGGAAGCAACGTTCATCCACCACCACCACAGCGGGCCGGCGGCGACGAATCCGATTCCGAGCGAGACGGCACTCATCGCGGCAAGCGTGCAGGCCCAGGTCCAGGCGACGCGGCGCGAGTAGCGCAGTTCGCGGTCGCTGCGCTCGGGTCGAATGGCGCAGGCCATGCGAGTGACGATATCGGTCTTTCCGGCGCCGAGTCCGCGGAAGAACAGCGCGCTGACGCAGGCCTGCACGATTGCCGTGGTAAGACCGATCGCGGCGAACGGTCCTTTCAGGGCGAATACCGCGGCGACCAGCGCGAGGTTGACGGCGGCGAACAGGGCGCTGCCCCGGTGCCGGCCGAGTACGGCCTGGATCAGTCCGACGCCCAGCACCCCGAGCAGCAGCCACGCCGCGGGCAACGCGTGGTGCGTGGCGGTCGCCAGCGCCATCACGCACGCATAGGCTATGCCGAGCACGCTCCACAGGACGATGAACACGACGCGGCGCCACGGCTTCCCCTGGGCCGGGCGGGAAGGGACGGTACCGGGCTCCATGCGCGCGTGGGGTGGGCCTCAGGCCTGGGTCAGGCGGCGCGCGGAGATATAGCCGGCCAATGCGCGCAGGGAGCGGAACGCTTCGCGATCGCGGTCGTTGTCGGACTTCAACTGCACGCCGTACTGCTTGGAAATGGCAAGCGACAGCTCGAGGGCATCTATCGAATCAAGGCCCAGGCCTTCGCGGAACAGCGGCGCCTCGGGGTCGATGTCCCCGACCGCCACGTCTTCGAGTTCCAGTGCGGAAATGATCAGTTGCGCGACTTCGCGTTCCAGATCGGTCATTGGCTGCATGCTGCGGGTCCCCTTTACCCGTTTCTCCGATCCAGATTATCCTATATTCAGCGGGGCCGGAAAGAAAGCGGCGCCTTGCGTCGCCGTTCGAAGGCATTCATGACCGGAGGGAGCATCCAATGACGGAACAACGGCGGGCGCGCCCCGAGTGCAGCTGCGACGTGGCGATAATCGGGGGCGGGCCGGCCGGTGCCGCGACGGCCGCGCTGCTGGCGCGCAAGGGCCGCAGCGTCGTCCTCTTCGAAAAGGACCACCACCCGCGGTTCCACATCGGCGAATCCCTCCTGCCGCAGTCGCTCCCGCTGCTCGAGAAGCTCGGCGTGCTCGAGCAGGTGCACGAGCAGATCGGGATGCTCAAGCCCGGCGCCGAATTCTGCTCCGATACCCACCCCAACGGGCACCAGACCTATTACTTCAGTACGGCCTGGGACAAGGATTGGCCCTACGCCTACGAGGTGCGCCGCAGCGATTTCGACAAGGCGCTGTTCGATAACGCGAAACGGGCCGGAGCGCGGGCCTTCGAAGGCGCGCGCGTGACGGGCGTCGAATTCCGGCATGGGCAATCCAATCGGCTGAACGTCGCCTTCGAGGACGGCAGCGAGGCCGTGTGGGACGCCCGCCAGGTGGTCGACGCCAGCGGCCGCGACACCCTGCTGGCGTCGCGTCACGGCTTGAAGCGCAGGAACCCGAAACACAACAGCGCCGCGATCTATGGCCACTTCCGCAACGTGCCGCGCCGTGAGGGCGAGGACGAGGGCAACATCAGCGTGTACTGGTTCGAGCACGGCTGGTTCTGGCTCATTCCGCTGCGCGACGGGACCATGAGCGTGGGCGCGGTGTGCTGGCCCGAATACCTGAAGACCCGCGACTGCCCGCCCGCCGAGTTCCTGCAGCGCACGATCGCGCTCTCGCCGTCGCTGAGCGAGCGCATGCGCGAGGCTGTACCGGAGGGCGATGTGCGTGCCACGGGCAACTTCACGTACTTCTCCCGTGCCGCCGCCGGCGACGGCTACCTGCTCGTCGGCGACGCCTACGCGTTTCTCGACCCCGTCTTCTCGAGCGGGGTGCACCTTGCGCTGACCGGCGCCTTCAAGGCGGCCGAGGTGGTGGACGAGATCCTCGACCATCCCGGGCGCGCCCCCCGCCTGGTCCGCGAGTACGAGCGCTACCTGGGGCGCGGCATGAAGATATTCGCGTGGTTCATCTACCGCTTCAACACCCGGGCGATGCACAACCTGTTCATGTCGCCGCGCGACGTCCAGCGCATGCCCGAGGCGGTCACCACGATGCTCGCGGGCGACGTGTTTCGCAAGACCCCGGTGCGGCGTTCGCTTTTCGTGTTCCGGATGGTCTTCTACGTCACGATGGTGGCGAACTTCAAGGACACGTTCGCCGTGTGGCTGCGCCGCCGCCGGAACGTACGGATGCCCTTCACCGGGGGCACGACGCCCGTCGATCCCGCCTGAGGCCCCGCGACCCGCGGACGAGGCCGGGGATCACCCGCGGCCGACGACCAGGTGCGTGTCGCCCACGTAGGGCAGCCTGACCGTGCCGGGGCCGGGCCGGGCCAGCATCGCGAGCAGGGGGAGGGCGCGGGCCGCCGGATTGCCGGCGCGCAGCCGTTCCAGCTCCGGGTCGTCGAGGCTCGACTCCTCGCCGCTGTCTTCCAGCGACAACGTAATGGCGGCGCCGGTGTCCGTGCCGCTCCGCAGGACCAGGGCGCAGCCGAAGGCGTCGTGGCTGGGCCGGGTTTCGCCGAGCGGCATCGGCAGCGGGCGGTCATAGGCGGCGAGCAGCACCGGTGAGCCCGTCGCGGCCAGCGACGCGGCTTCGAGCAGGGCCGCCGCGAAGGTGCCGTCATGGGCCGAGACTGCCGTGTAGGGCGTCATGGCGCGCGCGGAAATCGACCAGTAACCCGCGGGTGCGTTGTGCACGGAGTTATGAAACTTCGTGGGCGACACGGCGGGCTCGGGACGCGCCAACTCCTCGCAGATCGAATGGATGATGTCGCCG
>JBJKSR010000076.1:0-2577 GCA_046703965.1 Gammaproteobacteria bacterium
CACACGCTCCTCAGCGATCTCCCGCTATCGGTCGATGCCCGCATCGTGCGTGTACATCCCGCCAACGCCGATGAATGGGGGCGGGTCGTCGCGCGGTGCGAGCGGCGCGGCCGGCCCATCTACGCGATGGATGCGCTCATTGCAGCGACGGAACAAGTCCATGGCCTCACCCTGGTGACCCGGAACACAGCGGGCTTCGAGGCCTCCGTGAGCGCACTCCTCAATCCCTGGATTTAGCAGCGCTAAACCGGCGATACCATACCATCGGCGCCTCTTGGTCGTCTCTGCGGGCGAGTTGCGCGCTCGCAACGAAGCATCCTCCGACGCCAGCTCGATACGCGGATGCGTGAGCTGACTCGACCGGGCCGTCCGGCGATTCCTCCTCAGCTGCAAGAATTGATCCGGCGGATGGCCACAGAGAAGCCCCGCTGGGGCGAGGAGCGCATCGCAAACGAGTTGCTTTTGAAGCTCGGCATCAAGACCTCTCCCCGCACGGTGCGCAAGTACATGTCTCGCCGTCCACGCGACCGACCGCGAGGAGATCCGCACTGGTCGACCTTTCTGCGTCTTCATGCCCATCGGTTCCTCGCCTGTGATTTCTGCGTCACGATCACGGCGAGCTTCCGCATGCTCTACGTATTCGTCGTGGTCGAGCATGGAACTCGTCGTCTGGCACACTGCACCGCTGCCTGGACCCTGCAGCAGCTACGCGAGGTCGTTGGCATCGACCATCGGTACCGATTTCTGCGCCATGACCGCGACAGCATCTTCTCTCGAGAACTCGACGCCTCGATCCACGCGCTCGGGATCGATGTCCTGAGATCAGCCCCTCACTACCCCGCGATCAACGCGCTCTGTGAACGGGTCATCGGAACTTTACGAAGGGAGTGCCTGGACTGGGTCGTACCGTTCTCCGAGACCCATCTGCGCAGACCGCTGAAACACTGGGTCCCGCATTACAATCGCGGCCGCCCCCATATGGCCTTGGGACCGAGCCTCCCAGACCCTCCGCCCCTCAGCGTCCGCAAATCCCAGTCGCGGCGAGTCTTACACCGTGCGATCCGACTTCATCCTCGGCGGCCTTCATCACGAGTACCACTTGCTTGTCGCTTGATCAAATTCTTGCGGAACACAGCCTTGCTGCCACCTGATTCGTTTTTGTTGTCCACAATTCGGGCATGTGCCGTAGCCTTCATCCCTCCAGGTACTCCCGCGGCGTCAGGATCCCGATGACACGGAACGGATGCAGCGCCAGCAGAGCCTTGTCCCCCGTCACGATCAGGTCCGCCTCTCCGTTGACCGCCACCTCGAGAAACTTGTCGTCCTTGGGATCGCGGCAGGCCTTGACCGGCAGGGTGACGATCACC
This sequence comes from Gammaproteobacteria bacterium, assembly GCA_046703965.1. Classification (GTDB taxonomy): domain Bacteria; phylum Pseudomonadota; class Gammaproteobacteria; order JAKDMP01; family JAKDMP01; genus JBAUSV01. Next base: position 1,368 of record JBJKSR010000076.1, read on the forward strand.
CGCTCGGCGACGCGGTTCAGGACACGGATGAATTCCTCCCGGTCTTCCAGACTGATGTAGGGATCGAACTTCGGACGAGACAGCACGTCGGCGAGCTCCTCGAGCGTCGCATCTGACACCAGGAGCTGCCCCTCGTCCACCGCCTTGCGCACGGCTTTCGCCGGCATCGATTGCGGCAGCAGCAGGCGGCTGATCAGCAGATTGGAGTCAGCGACTATGCGCTCGGGCTTGTGGGGCATCGTCGTCGGCGAGCAGCGCAGCGAGCTTCTTCTCCGTCAAGCCGCGCTCGACGGCTTTGCGGCCCGCCCGATCGCAGAATTCCTGAAATTCCGCGACATTGAAACCGCGGAGCCGATCGTATTCGGCGGTCGAGAGCAATACGGCAACGTCGCGCTTCTGGCGGCGAATGACCACGGGCTCGCGCTGAGCGGCATCGATCAGCGCGGCCAGCTTCTGTTTCGCATCGGTGGCAGAGATGTGGCGCATGGAATCTCCTTGCGATCCATTATTACCTAAATGGATAAAATAGACAAATTATCCGGAGGCGATCCAGCGGCGCTCTTGCCTACCCTGCACCGGTAAGGCTCGAGTGTCTTTGCCCCGGCTTGGTCAGTGCAGACCCGTTCTATCGCAACCGAAGCGCTCACCGAGCCGTCACGCACGGCCGAGTGCTCCTGTGCTCAAGCGGATCTGGCGCATTACCAGATATTGGCTCACGCGACCAAGCTTGTGGCCCGTAGGCCGATGCCAAAGCTCTGTCCCACTGCTTCTTGAGCGACCTGCGGCTCCACCAACCGCGTCCGCACTTGAATTGCCGGTCGTAGATCCAGTGCGCGTGCTAGACGCCCGCCAACCTCGCGGCATCGGTCCGATAGGACTTCAAGCCCAGCATTGTCAACGCCGGACGAAAACTGCACAGTTGGGGATGCGGCCATTTTCTTGGACTGTTTTAGGTCGTTAACCCGAGGCTTTCACGGTACTCGATGGGGCTGAGATAGCCAAGGGATCCCTTGATCCGTTTTTCGTTGTACCAGCGAATGTAGGCGTTCAGTGCCTCAACGAATTCTGCGATGGTCGTCGAACGAATCGTGTCCCGTGCCGTGGTGTATGAGGGATGAGCGGAGCACGGTTATCCCCGTAGTCCCGAGCTTGGAGCCGGCCGACGGCCCGGCGCTTTATCTGCCGGGCCAAGTGGCCGGGCGAGCGAAGC
>JBJKSR010000077.1:0-3117 GCA_046703965.1 Gammaproteobacteria bacterium
ATCGCACGCGAACAACAAGACGCGTCGCCGCTGGCTGCCCAATCTGCAGTTCCATCGTTTCTGGCTGCCGTCCGAGAAGCGTTTCGTGCGCCTGAGGGTGTCCAACCACGGGCTGCGCATCATCGACAAGAAGGGCATTGAAGCCGTGGTGGGCGAAATGCGCGCCCGCGGCGAGAAGGTTTAAGGAGCACCCCCATGGCCAAGAACACCCCCCGCGAAAAGATCCGCCTGGTTTCCACCGCCGAGACCGGCCACTTCTACACGACCACCAAGAACAAGCGCAACAGCCCGGAGAAGATGGAGATACGGAAGTACGATCCGGTGGTGCGCAAGTACGTGGCCTACAAGGAAGCCAAGATCAAGTAGACGCGACGTTACGCGACGCGTGCGAAAGGCGGCCTCGGCCGCCTTTTTCGTGTGCGCGCGGCAGCGGGGCACCGGCCCGCGAATCCCGCCGCCGTTTCAGGTAGCATAAGAGCCGTACCGCCATTGCCGTCAGAACGAGGAGGATTCCGCATGCCGGAAGAACAGGGATTCAATGGCACGTTGGTGATGATCCGGCGCCGCGCCCAGCGATTTCTCGCCGCCATCGTGGCGCCGCTCGTCAACTGGCTCGACGCCCGCGGGGTGCGGCCGGACCAGGTAACCTGGGCGGGCTTCGACCTGGCGGTCGCCGCCGCCTTCTTCGCCGCGTTCCGCCTGTTCACCCTGGCCGGCATCCTGTTCGTGCTCTCGGGCGTCGCCGACCTGATCGACGGCGCCCTCGCGCGGCGCGGCGAGCGGGTCACCGGCTCGGGGGCCTTCCTCGATTCGGTGCTCGACCGCGGCGGCGAAGCCCTGCTGCACATCGGTGCGGCCGTGGCCTTCGCCATGTGGGGCATGTGGCCGGGCGTGCTCGCGGTCACCCTTTCGCTTGCCGGTTCGCACCTGACGAGTTACGCACGCGCCCGGGCCGAGGCCCTGGGCGTCGATCTCGAGGCGGTCTGGATCGGTCGCGGCGAGCGGATCGTGGTGATCAGCGTCGGACTGATTTTCCATTTCGCCCTGATTACGTTCTGGGTGGTCGCTTTCGCCAGTTGGGCGGCGGCCATCCATCGGGTGCGGCTGGCCCGCGAGCGCCTGGCGCCGGCGCTGCCCTACCCCGCGCCGGACGCGAACGGCTCGGCTCACGACGGGGACGACGATTCGGACGACGAGGCCGGAGCCTGAGCAGCGTCCCCCGTCAGGTGCCGCCGGCGGGTTCGGCGGTGAGCGCGTCCAGGATGGCTTGCCCGTAACGTCGGCGTTCCCCGTCCGACAAATCCCGCACTTCGCCGAGGTCGCCCGCCGTTCGGGGCGCGAGCCGCGCCAGCGTTATCAGCACCCGGTCGCGCAGGACCCATTGCCGCGGCCGGTTCTCCTCCATGGCCTGCCGCTCGCGCCAGGCCGCCAGACGTTTCAGCCGGGTGCGGGGCTCCTCGCCCAGTCGGCGGGCCTGGCGGATACGTTTCCAGGCGGTTTCCGGCTGCGGGCGATAGCGCGCGGCGTCTTCCATGTCGCGCATGGCCGCCGCGAAGGCGTGCGCCTTCCCGGCCTCCGCCAGGCGTTCGTCGAGCAGCTCGCGCAGGCGTGCCAGATGCTCGACGTCCTCGGCTGCATAGATGATCGCCTTCGGGCTCAGGGGGCGGCGCAGCCAATCGTAGCGTCCGAGCGCAAGTCCGGGCTCTACGCCGAGCAGTGTCTCGGCGAGCGCGGCATAGCCGATCTGCGGCGCGAGTTCGATCATCGCCGCCGCGACCTGCGTGTCGTATAGCGGTGCCGGCACGCAATCGAACAATTGCACGAACAGCTCCAGGTCCTGGCGGGCGGCATGCAGGATTTTCGTCATCGGCGTCGCGCAGAGCAGGTCGGCGAGCGGTGCGAGATCGTCGAGCGCGACGGGGTCGATCAACGCGTTCCGTTGCGGAGTGGCGACCTGGATCAGGCCGGGCTGCGCGTAGTATTGCCGGTCGCGGACGAATTCGGTATCGAGACCGAGCCAGGGCGCCTCGCACGCTTCGCGAGTAAACGAGAGCAGTGTCCGCGGTTTGTCAACGACCAGGGTCTTGTCCATCTTCGGCATAATACCAACCCATGCGTGCGAGACACCGTGACGCGTACCCGCGAATCCGGGCGACGCGATGAAGATCCACATACTGGCCATCGGCGGAACGTTCATGGCGGGCGTCGCCGTACTGGCGCGCGAACTGGGCGACGAGGTCAGCGGGTGCGACGGCCCCCTGTACCCGCCGATGAGCGAGGTGCTGGCCGGGGCGCGCATCCCGGTCGTCGAAGGCTATGAGCGAGCGCTGCCCGAAGGCTGCGACCGCTACGTCATCGGCAACGCGCTCTCGCGCGGGAACCCGGCGGTGGAAACGGTGCTCGACCGTGGGCTGGACTACGTTTCGGGTCCGCGGTTCGTGGCCGAACGGATCCTGCGCGGGCGTCACGTGATCGCGGTCGCCGGGACCCATGGCAAGACCACCACGAGCAGCATCGTCGCCTGGATCCTGGAGGCCACGGGGCATTCGCCGGGATTCCTGATCGGCGGCGTGCCGGAGAATTTCGACGTCTCGGCGCGCCTCGGCACCGGTCGGCATTTCGTGATCGAGGCTGACGAGTACGACACGGCCTTTTTTGACAAGCGCGCCAAGTTCGTCCATTACCATCCGCGCACGCTGGTGCTCACCAACCTCGAGTACGACCACGCCGATATCTATCCCGACCTTGCCGCGATCGAACGCCAGTTCCATCACCTCGTAAGAACCGTGCCCGGCAACGGACGCATCCTCGTCAATGGCGGCGACGCGGCACTCGCGCGCGTGCTGGAAGCCGGCTGCTGGACGCCCGTCGAACGCTTCGGTGTCGGCCCGGCGGCCCACCTGAGCGGGCAGCTGATTGCGCCGTCGCGATTCGAGTTGTGGGTGGACGGCAAGCCCATGACGACGGTCAACTGGCAGATGCGCGGCGCCCACAACATGGACAATGCCCTGGCCGCGCTCAGCGCAGCCGAAGCCGTGGGGGTGCCGCTCGAAGAGGCCGTGGACGCCCTGGAAACGTTCCGCGGCGTGCGCCGGCGGTTGACCCTGCGTGCCGAGG
>JBJKSR010000078.1:0-7377 GCA_046703965.1 Gammaproteobacteria bacterium
TTCCTGCGTCAGCATGCCGCCGAGCGATCCGCCGATTACGAGCGCGAGGCGGCGGAAGCCGAGGTGGTCGACCAGCCGTTTCTGCAAGCGCACCATGTCCCGCACCGTGACTGCCGGAAATGCGCCGCCATAGGCGCGGCCGGTATACGGGTCGATGCTGGTGGGCCCGGTCGTCCCGTAGCAACTCCCGAGCAGGTTCGCGCAGACGACGAAGTCGCGATCCGGATCGAGAGCGCGGCCCGGGCCCAGGAGCCCCGGCCACCAGGCATCGACGTCCGCGGAACCGGTGAGCGCATGATTGACGAGCACGGCGTTGTCGCCGGCGGCGTTGAGCCGGCCCCAACTGCGCCAGGCGACATGCACGACGAGCAGGCGCTGACCGGATTCCAGCCGCAACGGCTCTTCGGGCGTGAACCAGCGTGTCGCAGGCGATATGAGGGCGTCGAGCGTATCCATCAGGTTGCCCCGCCCGGACGCAGCCGATCGAGGGCGCCCGCGAAGTCGGCCTTGATGTCGTCGATATGCTCGATGCCCACGGAAACGCGGATCAGGTCGGGCGTGACGCCTGCGGAACGCTGCTCGGCCTCGTCCAGCTGCTGGTGCGTGGTGGACGCGGGATGAATCACGAGCGTCTTTGCATCGCCTACGTTGGCGAGATGGCTGGCGAGTTGGACGGACTCGATGAAGGTGCGCGCCGCCGTTTCCCCGCCGCGGACGCCGAAGCAGAGCACCGCGCCGTAGCCGTGTTCCAGATAGCGCTCGGCGAGGCCGTGAGAGGGGTGATCCGGAAGACCGGGGTAGTTGACCCAGGCGACGGTCTCCTGCTTGCCGAGCCAGCGAGCCAGTTCGAGCGCGTTGTCCGCGTGGCGCTGCACGCGCAGCGACAGCGTTTCCAGTCCCTGCAGCAGCAGGAAGGCGTTGAACGGCGACAGCGCCGGGCCGAGGTCGCGCAGTCCCTCGACCCGCGCCCTGACGATGAAGGCGATGTTGCCGAAGTCGCTGCCCGCGCCGAAAGTCTCCCGGAAGTTCAGGCCGTGGTAGGCGGGGGACGGCTCCGTGAACAGCGGGAAGCGGCCGTTGCCCCAGTCGAAGCGGCCGGCATCGACGATTACGCCGCCGATGGAATTGCCGTGGCCGCCGATCCACTTGGTAGCCGAGGCGACCACGACGTCGGCGCCGTGCTCGATCGGGCGGCACAGGTAGCCGCCCGCGCCGAAGGTGTTGTCCACGATCAGCGGCACGCCGTGCCGTTTGGCGATTGCGGACAGACGCTCGAAGTCGGGCACGTCGAAACCGGGGTTGCCGATGGTCTCGACGTAGATCCCGCGGGTGTTTGCGTCGATACGGTCCTCGAACGATGCGGGGCGGCCGACGTCCGCGAAGCGCACGTCGATGCCGAGGCGCGGCAGCGTCACCTTGAACTGGTTGTAGGTGCCGCCGTAGAGCGAACTCGAGCTGACGATGTTGTCGCCCGCCTGCGCGAGGGTGGTGATCGCGATGAGCTGAGCCGCCTGTCCGCTGGCGGTGGCCAGCGCCGCGATGCCGCCCTCGAGCGCGGCGATGCGCCGCTCGAACACGTCGGTGGTGGGATTCATGATGCGGGTGTAGATGTTGCCGAATTCCTGCAGCGCGAACAGCCGGGCGCCGTGCCCGGCGTCGTCGAAGGTGTAGCTGGTGGTCTGGTAGATGGGCACCGCGCGGGCACGGGTGCCCGGTGCGGGCTCCTGCCCGGCGTGGACCTGCAGGGTCTCGAAACGACGGTCTGTAGCGGTCATGGTCTTCGTCCTCGGTCGTGGCGCGAACGCGCCGGTTAACGTGTCCGGCCGTCAGGCCGGGCTTGAGGCCGTTACCGGGGCAGACGCTGGGGGACGATGAGACGGATGACGAATACGAAAAAACCCGCAGCGGCTGCGCCGGTGCGGGTCAAAAAGCGGAAGTTCGGTCTGGCTATGCGCTAGCTGCAAGAACTCCCCATGCCCGCATCGGCCGGCAGGGCCATACACATGCACATCGCCATGCAGGCGGCACGGTTTGCGGGCGGGTTGTGTTGCGCGATCGAACTCATGGGGCGGATTATGTTTGCGCTCTCCGGGTTTGTCAACATGCGACGTGATACCCGTTTACGATCTCAGGTAGGAGGCGCCGTTCACGTCGATGATGGCGCCGGTCGCCGAGGGCATGGCCGGGTCGGCGAGAAAGAGCACGGCCCTTGCGATCTCGTCGGCACCGGCCACCCGGCCGAGCGGGCTCTGGGCGCGGATCGCGTCGCCGCGCGGGCCGTTGAGGTAGGGATCGGCCATGTCGGTTTCCACGAAGCCGGGCGCCACCACGCCGACGGTGATGCCGAACGGGGCGAGCGCCACCGCGAGCGACTGGCTCATCGCGTTGAGTCCGGCCTTGCTCGCGCCGTAGGAGGGCGATTCCGGTTCTCCGCGGAACGCGCCGCGCGATGAGATGTTGACGATGCGCCCGCCGCCGTGCTCCTTCATGTACTGCGCGGCCAGGAAGCACAGGTTGGCGGGTCCCGTCAGGTTGGTCGCCAGCGTGTCGTCCCAGGCCTTGCGCCACTCGGCGTAATCCTGCTCCAGCACCGGACGCGTGAAATAGATCCCCGCGTTGTTGACGAGCACGTCCAGTCCGCCGAGGCGCCCGGTCGTCTCCCGGATCAGCCGTCCGCATTCGCCGGCGTCGGCGACGTCGGCGGCGATCGTCACGTGCCCTTCACCCGGCAATCCGGACAGCGTGGCCTCCGCCGCCGCGGCGTTGTTCCGGTAGTGCACCGCGACGCGCGCGCCCTGTTCCGCGAAGGCCGCGGCGATAGCGCGGCCGATGCCGCGCGAGGCGCCGGTTACCAGTACGTTTTGGTCCTTGAATTTCATTGTGCTGCCGACGGGTCGGAATGCGGCAAGTGTAAAACAACGCCGGTCAAGGGCCGAAGCCGTCGACCTGGAGAGTGCCCGCAGCGCCATGCGTTTGCAGGCGCTGCGGGCGATGTTCGGGGCGGGATGGCGTGCCGATCAGACCAAGTGTGACTTGCCTTCCTTGCGGGCCCTCTTCTCCGCCCGCTTTTCCTTCAGATTCCTGGTCGGCTTTTTCTTGTCTTCCCGCTTTCGGTCCTGGCCCTTGCTCATGTCGGTTACTCCAGGGAGCCGGGATCGAGGCAGCAATCCCGGCGCGGATTCAAGATGGCTGACTCCGTCCCTATTCTAGATCGGAATCGGCCGATATAACCGATTCCGTCGGGGACCGCTGTCCGTTCAGTGCTTGTTCTTGATTACGGTGAGCAGGCTGCCGGTGAGGACCATCTCGATCTGGCGCGGGCTGAGCTGATGCTCGCAGGTGAACGTCGTGTTCTTCGTCCTGTTCTTCACCGTCACTTCGTTGCCGTTCCGGATGGCATCGCGCAGACCCTCGATGACCAGCTTGTCGTCCTGCTCGATCGCCTCGTAGTCCCCGGGGTCCTTGAAGGTGAGCGCGAGGATGCCGAAGTTGGCGAGGTTTTGCCAGTGGATCCGCGCGAAGCTCTTGGCGATGACCGCCTTCACGCCGAGGTAACGCGGGGCGAGCGCCGCGTGCTCGCGGCTTGAACCCTGGCCGTAGTTGTCGCCGCCGACAATGAAGTGGCCCTGTTCCTTGTGCTCCAGGGCGCGTTCCGGGTAATCCTCGTCGATCTGGCGGAACACGAAGCGGCTGATGCCGGGGATGTTGCTGCGGAACGGCAGCACCTCGGCGCCAGCGGGCATGATCTCGTCGGTGGAGACGTCGTCGCCGGTCGTGATGAGCACCGGGCCGTCCAGCGTGTCGGGCAGCGGCTCGAACTCCGGCAGCGGCTTGATGTTGGGGCCTTTTTCCAGTTCCTTCTGTTCGCCTTCGGGGGGCGGCGCGACGAGCATGTCCATGTAGACGATGAGCTCGTCCGGCTCGCGGTAACTCGGGTAGGGCATGTCGAGCGTGCGGGGGTCGGTGATCTTCCCCGTGAGCGCGGACGCCGCCGCCGTCTCCGGGCTGCACAGGTACACGCTGTCCTCCTTCGTACCCGACCGCCCGGGGAAGTTGCGCGGCACGGTGCGCAGGCTGATGCGCCCGGTGGCCGGCGCCTGGCCCATGCCGATGCAGCCGTTGCAGCCGGTCTGGTGCAGGCGCGCGCCGGCGTGCAGCAGCGGCACCAGCAGGCCCATCTGCGAGAGGTTCTCCAGGATCTGGCGCGAGGTGGGGTTGATGTCGAAGGAGATGCGGTCATGCACCTGCCTGCCGTCCACGATCATCGCGGCGATGCCGACGTCGCGCAGGCCCGGGTTGGCCGAGGAGCCGATGTAGCACTGGTACACGTCCTCGCCCGCGACCTCGCTCACCGGAACCACGTTGCCCGGGCTGGAGGGCTTCGCGATCAGCGGCTCCACGGTGGAGAGGTCGATCTCGTCGTGCTCGTCGTACCCGGCGTCGTCGTCGGCGAGCAGTTCCGTCCAGTCGTCGCCGCGCCCCTCGCCGGCGAGGAATCGCTTGACCTCGTCGTTCGAGGGGAACACGGTGGACGTCGCGCCCAGCTCGGCGCCCATGTTGGCAATCACGTGGCGGTCCATGGCCGAGAGGTTGTCCAGGCCGGGTCCGTAGTATTCGATGATCTTGCCGACACCCCCGTCGACGCCGTGGCGGCGCAGCATCTCCAGGATCACGTCCTTGGCGCTCACCCAGTCGGGGAGCTTGCCGGTGAGCTTGACGCCCATGACCTTCGGCATCTTCGTGTAGAACGGCTCGCCGGCCATGGCCATGGCCACTTCCAGGCCCCCGGCGCCGATCGCGAGCATGCCGATCGCGCCGGCCGCGGGGGTATGGCTGTCCGAGCCGAGCAGGGTCTTGCCCGGTTTGCCGAAGCGCTGCTGGTGGGTGGGATGGCTCACGCCGTTGCCGGGGCGGCTGTACCAGGCGCCGAACTTGCGGCAGGCGCTGCGCAGGAACAGGTGGTCGTCGGCGTTCTTGAAATCGGTCTGGAGCAGGTTGTGGTCCACGTACTGCGCCGACAGTTCGGTCTTGACGCGGGGCAGGCCCATGGCCTCGAATTCGAGCATGACCAGCGTGCCGGTCGCGTCCTGGGTCAGCGTCTGGTCGATCTTCAGGCCGATCTCTCCGCCGGGTTGCATGTCGCCTTCGACGAGATGCGATTCGATCAGCTTTTGCGCGACGTTCATGCCCATGGTTCGCCTCCTCTGCGTTTCCCTGCGGCTGTTTCTCCCTTCTTTCCCGGCTCTTTTCACGATAACGCCGAATCCGCTTGAAGGCAACGCGGGTTTGTGCAACCGCGGGCCCGCGCGCATGCGACCTTCGCGGGCCCCGCCGCGGCGCGCGGCTTGGGGTAGACTGAAGCCGCCGCGCGGACGCGCCGTCCGGACGGACGTCCCCGTGGCCCGGAGGGAGGCCCTGCAGAGGCTGGGAACACACAATGCACGACGCGCAGCTTTCATTCATCCCGCTCCTGATCGTCGTCGCACTGGCCTTCCTGGTGCCGGTGCTGCTGTCGCCGATCAAGCGCTACGGCATCCCGGTGGTGGTGGGCGAGATCGTCGCCGGCATCATCTTCGGGCGCAGCGGCTTCGACATCGTCCGCACCGACGTCGTGCTCCAGGTGCTTTCGGTTTTCGGCTTCGCCTACCTGATGTTCCTCTCGGGGCTGGAGATCAACTTCTCGGAGGCGACGGAAGGGCGCCGGGGGCTCGGGCGCAGGCGGCTGGTGCGCAACCCCTTCTTCGTCGGCGGCGCGATGTTCGTGCTCTCCGCCGCCCTGTCCCTGCTCGCCGGCTTCGAATTGAACCGCCACGGACTGGCGGGCGATCCCTGGATCATGGCCCTGATCCTCACCACGACCTCGCTCGGCGTGGTGGCCCCGGTGCTCAAGGAACGTGGGTTGACCGGCAACGAGTTCGGCCAGGCCATCCTGGTCAGCGCGCTGCTGGCGGACTTCGTCACGATCCTGCTGATCAGCGCCTACGTGCTGATCATCGGGCACGGGGCGAACGCGCGCGTCCTGCTGGTGCTGGTGCTGTTCGCGGTATTTGTCGCCGTATACCGCATCGGCGCGCGGTTCCAGCGCCATGCGCCGGCGCGGCGCATCATGCAGGCACTGTCCACCGCCACGGCCCAGATCCGGGTGCGCGCGGCGTTTGCGGTCACCCTGGTCTTCATGGCGCTGGCCGAAAGCCTGGGCATTGCCAATATCCTCGGCGCCTTCCTGGCCGGGGTGATCATCTCGCTGCTTGCGGGCGGCGGCGCGAGCATGCTGCGCGAGAAGCTCGACGCGATCGGCTACGGTTTCTTCATCCCCATTTTTTTCATCATGGTGGGCGTCAAGTTCGACCTGGCGGCGCTGGTCGGTTCGCGCACGACCCTGCTTTTGGTGCCGATCCTGATCGGATTGGCTTATGCGGTGAAGTTCGTCTCGGTGCTGATCATGCGCCTCGGCTACCGGTGGCGCGAGACCTTTGCCGCGGGTGCCCTGCTGAGTGCACGGCTGTCGTTCATCGTGGCGGTGGCCGCGATCGGGCTGGAAATGGGGGTGATTTCCGAGGCGGTCAATTCGGCCATCATCCTGGTCGCGGTCGTGACCTGCACGCTGTCGCCGATCCTGTTCAGCCAGTTGCTGCCGCGCAAGCACCGGGCCGGCGACCAGGTGTTCATCGTGGGTACGCGCCCCGAGGCGGAGTCGCTAGCCCGGCGCCTCGAATCGCACGACCTGGACGTGATGCTGGTGAAGGACCTGGTGCTCCCTACGGCGGCGGAGGGCGAAGGCGCCGACTCGCGCGCCGCGTTGCTCGAGCGGATGCGCGAGGCGGGGATGGCCGATGCAGGCACGGTGGTGGTGATGGCCGAGGAGGCGGCCGACACCCTCAACATTGCACGCCTGGCCCGGGAGGTGTTCTCCACCCGCGTCGTGATTGCCTGGGTGGGCAACCCCGCCGACAACGAGCGCTTTCGGGAGGCGGGCGTGCGCATCGTCAACCCGCAGTACTCGACGCTGCTCATGCTGGAAGGCCTGGTGATCAACCCTGCGGCGATCTCGGTCGGCGCCGATCCGGGCGCGAACCAGGAAGTCCAGGTCGTCAAGCTGCAGAACCAATTGCTGGTGGGCCGTCAGATCAAGCAGTTCGGGCTGCCCGCCAGCGTGCGGGTGCTGCGCATCGAGCGCGGCGACGCGGCCCTGGTGCCGGAAATGTCGACCGTCCTGCAGGCCAACGACACCCTGACCCTGAGCGGCGACAAGAACGAGGTGGGCGCCTGCGCGCGCCTGTTCGCCCGGCGCTGGTAACCGGCCGCAGTCCCGGCCGCGAATTAAATCTGATCCGTATTTGATCTGGGTTAAGTAACCGCGGGCCGCGCCTTCCTATA
>JBJKSR010000079.1:0-9527 GCA_046703965.1 Gammaproteobacteria bacterium
GCAGCGCGTAGTTCTGCATGTTGCGCGCGCCCACCTGCAGCGCACCGACCTTGCCGACAAAGTGCGGCAGATCGGCGCCGTCGAGAATCTCGGTGACCACCGGCAGGCCGTGCCGGTGGCTGGCGCCGTGGAGGATATCAAGCGCCTCCGGGCCGTGGCCCTGGAAGCTGTACGGACTGGTGCGCGGCTTGTAGGCACCGCCCCGGAGGGCTACCGCGCCGGCGGCCTTGACCGCGTCGGCCGCGGCTTCGAGCTGGGCTTCGCTCTCCACGGCGCACGGCCCGGCAATGACCGCAAACCGCTCGCCGCCGACCATCACGCCGCCCACCGAGACCACGGTATCGTCGGGGCGCATGGCCCGGCTCGCCCGCTTGTAGGGGGCGGAATCGCGGATCACTTCTTCGATCAGCGGGTGACGATCCAGGGCGAGGGTGCCGAGCACGGAACTCGGTCCCACCAGACCGTAGGCACGGGTGCCATTGCCGGTTACCGCCAGCGGCGTCAGATCCTGAGCCCGCAACTCGGCCAGGAAGCGCTCCCGCTCCTCCGCCGTCACTTCGGGTTTAAGCACGAAAAACATGTATGTCCGCAACTCCCTGTGGCCAAAACAAAAAAGCCCGCTTTAGCGGGCTTTCCTGGATTCTTCCCGACGCCGAGGCGTCAAACAGACAGGGTCAACCCGCAGCCTTTGCTCCGGGCCACCACCATGCCTGATTGATACGCGTCCGTTCCATGGGCGCAAACGTTAGCCACTGCGCGCAGTCCTGTCAAGTCCTTCTACCGGGGCGACGCGGCCGTGGCGTAAAATAACGGGGTCGAAACATGACCGAACGCCGCCTCATGACCAGACTATCCGCCCTGCCCCTGCTCAATACCCCGGCCCGGCTCGCGCGGCCCGACGAAGCCGCTTCGCGATGCGGCCCTGACGATCCGGCCCTGACGGTGATGACCGACCTACACCACCGGCGCGCGGTCACGATCCCGCCCGGGGAGACGATCGAATTCGCGGAAAGGCTCATGATCGGCGCCGGGGTAAGGCTGCTGCTGGTCGTCGCCGCCCGGGGCGACCTCGCGGGCCTCATCACGTACCGCGACCTGCATGGCGAAAAAGCGCTGACCGCGGCGGCACGGGACAAGGCCCGGCATGATGCGCTCACGGTCGCCCAGGTCATGACGCCGGCCTCCCAGATTGAAACGATCCCGTTCACCGGGCTGGAGCGCGCCCGGGTGCGCGACATCGTCGAACTGCTGCGCGAGCACGGGCGCCAGCACACCTTGGTGACCGAAAGCGCCGAGGACGGAAAATCGGTGACCGTGCGTGGCATCTTCTCGATTACCCAGATCGGACGCCAGCTCGGCGTGGCCATCGAGTCCGGTGAAAGGGCGCAAAGCTTCGCCGAAATCGAGCACGTGATCGCGGCCGAATAGAAACCCGCCGGCCGCGCCGGCGGCAGTCGACTCCGGCTAGCCACCCGTTCCCGTCAAGAACACCTGCGTCGCCGCGGAAACGGCGCTGTCGACGATGCGGATCGCGCCCTCCTCCGGGCCCTTGGCTGCCGGCTGGAAAACGACGCTTATAGTGCAGGACTGACCGGCCGGCAACGGGCTGCCCGAGGTGCAATCGTCGGTTTCGGGATAGTCCGGAGGCGAGCTGACCTCGAGGATTTTCAGCGGGTAGGACCTGTTGTTGGTGATCACCAGCGACTGGGCATTGCTGCTGCCACCGACGGCCTGGGTACCGAAATCCAGTTGCGTGGCCGACGTCAACAGGGCCGGCTTGAGTACCACGACAGGTGCGCTCCCCGCCGTCTGCCCGCTCATCGAGAGGGTGATGCTCGTCTGGCCCTCGGCACGGGCGGTGACCATGCCGCGGCCGTTGACGGTAACGACGGAGGCATCGGGCACCTGGTAGGCCAGTTGGGGGGATTCGGTCAGATCGACGGCGCCATTCGCGGTCGTGCCGGTGACGCGAATCGGAAGCTGCTCGCCGATCGCTTCGAATACGAGCGTGGCCGGAGGCGGCGCCAGGCTCAGCAGGGCATTGGCGGGCTGTGCCACGTGCAGGGTTGCCGCGGCCGTGGCCAGCGCCTGTTCGGAACCGTCGGCGTAGCCCATCGCGGTCAATCGGTAGTTCCCCGGGGCCAGGTTCGCGGGCAACGCCAGGGAATACTCGAACGGCCCCTTTGTCTTGACCCCCGTCGCTCCGACACGGCCGTTGCCCACGATGGCGATGCCGCGCGTGAAGGCCGCGGCATCGGTCACGTCGAGCGCGACGGCCACGGTTTGGCCCGGGGCCGCCGAATACGCGGTCGCGGCACCGGTGGCGAAGCTGATGGCCGGCCCGGAGGGGCCTGTCTGTACGCCGCTGCCCCCGCAAGCCGCCAGCATCGCCGCCAGCGCGAGCACGCCGCCGGTGGCAAGGATTCCGGCAAGTTTGCGTATCCATTTACTCATGTCGCGGTCTCCAGGCGGGCCTTCCCCGATCAGCGCAGGCCGACAAACGCGGCACTGGTAATCCAGGTATTCAACAGGGCGATGGCGTTCTGCGGGTTGCCGGTGACGTACTGAAGTGCCCCCGGCCCCTTGAAACCGAGATACTCGGTGCCCGCACTGTGGATGGAGGTGACCCGGCTATAGGGGGAGGACTCGTTCTCCTCGCTGCTGACCGGCACGATCGCGTCGCTCGGCCCGCCCATCACGACCGGCCAGCCCGCCACCGTCAGCCCCTGCGCCAGGGGATCGTTCTTGCACAACGCGCGGAGGGCGTCGACGAAGTACCCCGGATCGTTGAGCCCATCGAGCTGCGTCGAGCCCATGACGCCGACCAGGTAGGCCGTGGGAATCAGGTGCGGCACCTGCAGTGGAACCGTTGAGGACGGTTGCAGCGCCTGCAGAGCAGGGCTCAGCCCGCCCCCGGTACCGTCTCCGCTGAGGTCGCCGATCGCACCGTCGATCTTGCGGCCGGCATCGGTGGTCACGGAAGTAAACGAGTACATATCAACCGCGTTGAAGCTGTTCCGCAGGCAGGTATTGGCGCCCTGCAGGAGCCCCGTCGCGAGCGGCGAGCCGAGGTGGGGCGTATCGACCGTGATCAGCTTGTGCACGTTGCCCTGGCCGAAGGTGTCGTCGCTGCCGAACCCCGGCACCAGGGGCATGGTGCGGGTCACGTCGCCGCCCATGCTGTGCGCAACGACGTCCGCTTCGACCGCCGCCACGGGGATCGAAGCCGGATTATCACCGCGTTTGAACAAGTTCACGAACGCGTCGATCTGCTGCATCACCTGGCGTGCGTTGTAAACGTAGCCGAGGGCATTGGCCTTGATGCCGAAAAAGTCGTACCAGGACCAACTGGGTGTCGAACTCGCGATGTTGCTCACGGTGAAGTCGTAATCGGCGCGCCCCACTGCGAATCGGGCGTCACCGACATTCGGGTTGCCGGTTGCCAGCGGCTGGAAGTCGTTCCAGTCGCTCGGGCTGCCCCACAGGCCGTGCACGAGCATGACCGGCGGGCGCAGTACCGTGATCGGGATCGTGCCCGACGTTCCGCCGCTGATGCTCCAGTGGATGCTCACCGGGCGCCGGGCGGCCTGGTCGTCACCGCCACCGGGACGGGCGAAGTCGAGGGGCGCCCGGTAGATCACGAACGCCAGGGGGCCCGCCGACGAGGTAGCGACCGCGGGCACGGTGACGCTGCTCTGCGTGAAATCCGTACTCCCCACGGCGGCAACCGCGCCGTCCTGTTCCGTCGACGAACTGGGTGCGCCGCTGTCGTTATAGATCTGGAAGGTGAATGACTGCCCGGGCGAGGCCGCCGCCACGCTCACGACCACCTCGCTAACGCCGTCGGCCGCCACGCCTTGCACCGCGCGCCCGCCGGCCGCAAGCGTGTTGACGTTGGTCGTTACCCGGGGACCGTCGAGCAACGAGGGCACGGGGTCGGAGAGCGTCACCGTGCCGACCGTGGCGGCCGAGGCCATCCCGCACGGCACCATCCCCAGCAGCAGCGCCGCGGCAACGATTGCCGGCATTTTGCTCAGGCGCGCAGGCAGGCGGTGGGCAGATCGAAAAGTCGCGTCCATGTCATTTGTCCCCACTGCCGGATGGACACTGTGCATCGAAATGGCGGGCTCCGTCAAGCCAGCACGGTCCGCAGCCAGGCGCCGATGTCCCCGATTTCCTGGGGGCACACCTGGTGCGCCATCGGATAACGGTGCCAGCGTACCGGGTAGCCGGCGTGCGCAAAGGCGGCAAGGGAGCGCTCGCCCAGGGCATACGGGACTACCGGATCATAAAGGCCGTGCGCGGCGAAGATTTCCGGCGCGTCGCCTGCCGGCGCCGGTACACCGCGCACGCCTCCGGCGTGGAACGTGGACAACGCCATGACGCCGCCCAGGCCGGAACCGTGCCGGATGAGGTATTCGAGCGCGATTGCGCCGCCCTGGGAAAAACCGGCCACCACGATGCGCCCGCGGGCGATCCCGGCATCCGTCTCGCCCGCCACCAGCGCCTCGACGCGGGCCACCGCCCCGGTCACGCCGTCTTCGTCCCAGCGTCCCTCGAAGTCGAGACGATCGATATCGAACCACGCCCGCATCGGCGCTCCGCCGTTGAGGGTAACGGGACGCATCGGCGCGTGCGGGAACACGAAACGTACCGGCAGGCCGGGCGGCATTCCCAGCTGAGGGACGATGGCTTCGAAATCATGTCCGTCGGCACCGAGGCCGTGCAGCCAGACCACGCTGGCCGCGGCGGGCGCGGCGGGCTCGATTACGACGCTTCCGGGATCGTTCGTGTCCATGGCCGGATTCTATCCCGATCACGGGAAAGGCCGCCGGCCGGCCAATGCGGGTAGACTGTCGTCACGAGACGCCATCAGAACAGGGAGCGCTCGCCCCTCATGCAGCATATTCTCGATTTTCTACTGCACCTCGACCGCTATCTCTCCGCCTTTACGCAGCATTACGGCCTGTGGGTGTACGCGCTGCTCTTCGTCATCATCTTCGCCGAAACGGGCCTGGTCGTGACGCCCTTCCTGCCCGGCGACAGCCTGATTTTCGTCGCCGGGGCCCTGGCCGGCTCGGGGCACATCAACTGGCCCTCGGCCGTGGTCGTCTTCGTGGCGGGCGCGATACTGGGCAACCTGTCGAACTACGAGATCGGGCGCGCGCTGGGACCGCGTGTCTTCACCAGCCGATCGCGCTGGCTCAACCGGCGCCACCTGGAGGAAGCGCATGCCTTCTTCACCCGTCACGGCGGGATTACGATCGTCGTTGCCCGCTTTCTGCCGATCATCCGCACGTTCGTGCCATTCGTGGCCGGCATCGGGCAAATGCAGCGTCCGCTCTACATCCTCTACTCCGTCGCCGGCGCGGCGCTGTGGGTGAGCAGCGTGTTTATCGTAGGCGTGTTCTTCGGCAACATCCCGTTCGTGCGCGATAACCTTACGTTGATCGTGCTGGCCGCCGTCGTGCTGTCCCTGGTCCCGGCAATTGTGATCGCGCTGCGCAGGCGGCTTCGGCCGCCCCAGGATACGAAATGATCGCGGCGGCGCTGGCCTGGAGCGGCGGCAAGGACAGCCTGATGGCCTTGCTCGCCCTCGAATCGGCATCCGGCATCGATCTGCGTGCCCTGGTCACCACCGTTACCGATCCGCAGCAGCGCATCAGCATGCATGGCGTCCGCGAGACGCTGCTCGAAGCGCAGGCTGACTCGCTCGGAATGACTCTCGTGCGATGCCGCCTGCCGGACGCGCCCGACAACGAGGTCTACCGCGACCGCTTCTCCGACGCATTGCGTCCGCTCATCGACCGGGGCGTGACCGCCGTCGCCTATGGCGACCTGTACCTTGCCGACGTCCGGGTTTTCCGCGAGGAACAGATGCGGGCGCTCGGGATCGAGGCCCGTTTCCCGCTCTGGCGGAAGGACACCCCGGCCGTTGCCGGCGAATTCGTCGAAGGCGGTCATAGGGCCGTACTCTGC
The DNA here is from genome assembly GCA_046703965.1 of Gammaproteobacteria bacterium. Lineage (GTDB taxonomy): Bacteria > Pseudomonadota > Gammaproteobacteria > JAKDMP01 > JAKDMP01 > JBAUSV01. Next base: position 5,980 of record JBJKSR010000079.1, read on the forward strand.
TGCATCGACGCGCAGCAGCTCGATCCGGGCTTTCTGGGCCGCGAGTACGACGCCGGGTTGCTCGCGGAACTCCCCGCCGGCGTCGACCCCTGCGGGGAAAACGGGGAATTCCATACGTTCGTCTACGACGGCCCGCGCTTTAGGCGCCCCGTCCGTTTCGAGCGGGGCCGCACGCACGTGACCGGCGGGCGCTTCCACTTCCTTGATCTGGCGGACTGAAACGGGAGGGCGGCCGACGGTGGGAATTGCGCAGGCGAACGACACGCAAAGCGCCGTATAATCGGGCACGTGCACAACAAGTCATGCGGAGCACAATGCGCAACTGCCTGATCCTGGGGTGTGGCCGCAGTGGCACCAGCATGCTGGCCGGCAGTCTGTTCGGCGCCGGCTACTACATGGGTGCCCGGCTCTATCGGCCGCGCCGGGCCAATCCCAAGGGATTCTTCGAATCGTTGCCGATCAATGCAATCAACGAACGCCTGCTCAAGCCGCTCGCGCCGTCCCGCAGTTCACAACTGTTCCTGCGCATCTGGCGCGCGGGTTTCCCTTCCGAACGGTGGCTCGCCGAGCTGCCGGTCGGTACGCCGCTCGCGCAGCCCTCTCCACACCTGGTGCGCCGTATCCGTTACCACCTGGGACGCAAGCTTCCATTTGCGTTCAAGGATCCGCGCTTCTGCTACACCCTGCCCGCGTGGCGCCCGCACCTTCCACGCGATACCGCGTTCCTGTGCATATTCCGCGAGCCGGGCCGCACCGCCGCCAGCATACTCAGGGAGTGTGCCAGCCTCTATCCGGACATCCGTCTGACCGAAAACGAAGTCTACTCCATCTGGCTTGCCATGTACGGGCACATCCTGCACTGCCACCGCCACGATGGCGACTGGCTGTTCGTGCACTACGACCAGGTGCTCGACGGTTCCGCCCACGAGCGCATCGAGGACCACCTGGGAACGCGCATCGACCGCAAATTCGCCGACAAGCGACTGAAACGCAGCGCGTCCTTCCGCGCGCCCGCCCGCACCCTGGAAACGTATCGTACGTTGTGTTCGCTCGCACACTACCCCACCTGAAAAGGGTCTTTGGCGCCGCACGCGCGCGCCGCGGCAGCGGCCTCGCGCTCGCGGTGCTGGGGGTGGGGCTCAGCTTCGCCGCGCCGGTCGTGCTCAGCGGATTCGGCGTATTCGCCCGCATCGGCACCCTGCCCGTCTGGGTCCTGGCGGGCGCGCCGGCGCTCATGCTGCTGGGCTGGATTGCGAACGCCGGCCGCGTGCAGGTTCTGACCCGCGCCAACAACTGCCGCCTGACGTTCGGGGAGGCGTGCCTTGTTTCCGCCGGGGGCGATTTCGGCGCGGCCCTCGGCCCCGGCGGACTCACGGGCATCGCCGCCTACATCTTCCTGCTCGGGCGCGCGGGCGTGCGATCGGCCGTCGCGACCGCGTTGTTCGCCCTGGAACGATTACTCGACCAGTTCGTCTTCGCCGCCGCCCTCGCGGCCAGCGCGGTCGGACTCGCCCTCGTCAACCAGGGCAACCACCCATGGCGCCTGTTCGTCATTTCCTTCGGCCTGTGCGCGGGCATCGTGGTTGTAATCCTGGCCGCGATCGTCGAATACCGACGCCTTCTGCGGCTTGCCGTGTGGGTGATCGCGCGCCTGCGCTTCAGTGCCTTGCGCCGGCATCAATTCATCGGATGGAGCCTGCGATTTCGCCGCAGCCTGACCGAAGTGGCCCGCATGCCGCGGCCCTCCATCGCTCTCCTCGTCTCCTGCGCCGCGGCGTATTGGGCGGCACGCTTCGCGATCCTTCCCCTGGTCGCTGTCGGCATGCACGCCCCTATCCCATGGGCCTATCTCCTGGCGGTCCAGGTGCTGGCACTGTTCGCCGGACAGCTTTCCCTGCTGCCCGGGGGCACCGTAACCGTCGAGGCCGTCTTCGCGGCCCTGCTGCTGCCCTGGCTGAACCGCCACGACCTGGGCCTCATGCTGCTGGTCTGGCGGGGCAGCGTGTTCTACTTCACCCTCGCCGCCGGCGGCGCCGCGTTCGCCCTCGCGGCGAGCCGCGACCGCGTTACACTCAAGGCATGAAATCCCCCGACGACCCCGAAACCGGCGACCTGCGCGAACGCATCGGCGACCTGGCCTGGCATGTCACCCAGGAGGCAGGTACGGAACGCCCCTTTACCGGCGAGTTCTGGGATCGCTTCGAACCCGGCCGCTACCGGTGCATCGTCTGCGGCAGCGAATTGTTCGACTCCGCGACCAAGTTCGATGCCCATTGCGGGTGGCCGAGCTTCAGCGACGTGCTCGACTCGGACCGGGTGAAAACCCGCGAGGACCTCACCCACGGCATGCGGCGCATCGAGGTCCGCTGCGCCCGTTGCGACGCGCACCTGGGGCACGTCTTCCCCGACGGCCCGCGGCCCACGGGACAGCGTTACTGCATCAATTCGGCCGCGCTCGACTTCGAGGCACGAGACGACTGATTTTTCAGCGTGTATGCGGGACCGGCGCCTGGGTAGACGGCGGTGGACAGCGCTCGGATGCCGGCGGCAGGCGATGCAGGGGCACCACGTGCGTCTCGGTCGGCGGGCCTTTCGCCCTGGTCGGCAGGCTTCCCGCGGGAGGGGAAACGCCGCCCCTGCCGGTGCGCACGGCCGGGGACCCTGTCGTGCGTGGAGAAGCCGGATTGTAAGCGGGCACGCAACCGGGCCGGGTCGCGGCGTTATTCGGCCGGCTCCGGCTGCCCGCCGCCGAAGCGGCGGCACGCGACATCCCCTGGGTCGGCGACGCCCCGGGAGGCGCCGGCGGCTGTCTGCCCCCGTTGCCGCAGGCCGTGAGCACGCCCACCGCAGCGGCGGCAAGCGCTCCGCGGATCCATCGGCTGTGAACAGGTCTCGTGTCCATGACGCTTACTATAGCGCCGACGCCGCCGGCCGAATCAGATCAACCGGTTGGTGCCCCGGGCAGGAATCGAACCTGCGACCTACCGCTTAGGAGGCGGTCGCTCTATCCCCTGAGCTACCGGGGCAATGCCGGTCAGCCTGCGGCCAAGTCTAGCAAAACGACCCCTTGCAGTCGGGCTCCCGTTCGCGCCCGGGGACGCGATTTGCTATTCTCGCGGGGCGCGGTGCATGGACGCATCGCGGAAAGACAAAAGAACATGCAAGGAGGCGATCATGTACCGCGGACAACAGGCCGTGACCCTGCTCGAATTGATGCTGGCGCTGGCCATCCTCTCCATTATTGCCGCCGTGGCCGTGCCCGCCTGGCACAACGCGCTGGTTTACGGCCGCCGGGCGGCGGCACTCAACGATCTGCGGGCGAGTCTGGCCCTGGCGCGCGAAAGCGCGCTCACCCGGGGGCGGACCGTTGCCCTGTGTACGAGCCGCAACCATGCCCGCTGCGACAAGGGTGACTGGGACGAGGGGTGGATCGTGTTCGTGGACCTCGATGCCGATTACAGTCGCGAAGCCGATGAACCGGTTCTGCGCGTCGAATCGGCGATTGCCGGGCACGGTCATCTCAGCGGCAACCGGCTGATTGCGCCCCA
>JBJKSR010000080.1:0-2919 GCA_046703965.1 Gammaproteobacteria bacterium
GCGCGTGCCGCGTCGGCGCCGATCACGCCCGACATGCCGGCGTGGTAGCGGGCATCGGCCTCCCTGGACTGTTCGGCGAAGCCCTTGACGGTTTTCAGCGTGGCTACGAGCGTGGCCCGTGCCGAGAGGACGTTGAGGTAGTCGGTGGCGACCTTGACCGCGAGTCCGGCAAGCGTGTCCTGGTAGGTCGCGGCCGCCGCCGCCGCATCCAGGTCGGCGGCCTCCAGGTTCTTGATGGCGGACCAGTCGAACAGCGGCTGGTCGAGCCGGACCTGCCAACTCGTGGTGCCGGTGTTCGAGACCTGCGAAACCGGAAGGATCTGGTTCTGGCCGAAATACTCGGGGCCTTTGCTGGTCGCGTTTTCGTAGGTTCGCGCCAGCGAACCGTTGACTTGCGGCAGCAACGCCGAGAGCGCGCCGGGCCGGGCGGCCCGCGCCTTCGCCAGCGCCGCCGAGGCCGCCTGGAAGGCCGGGTCGTGGGCGCGTGCGGCCTCCCACACTTGCCACAGGGTCGCCGCATGGGCGCTCGCGCCGAAACCGAGCAGGCAGAGCAGCGCCGCCGCGAGGCGGACCAGCGTGTATCGTCTGGCGGTATTCCAGGCGTGTATCACGAATGCGGCCAGGAGGCAGAACGCGGGCACGCCGATGGCCTGTAGCACGCCGCTCATCGGATGCGCACCCGTTTGCCGTTGGCGAAGTCCGAGGTGTCGGAGACGATGACCTGCTGACCCGGCTTCAGGCCCGAGACGATCTGTATGGCCTGGTCCGAGGCGCGCCCGAACTTGACCTGCACGGGTACTGCGGCGTCGCCGCCGGAGACCAGCCGGTATAGGGTCTGGCTGGAATTGGGTTGGCTGTAGACCGGGCGCTGCACGTACACGGCGTGCTTGAGGGTGGCGATGTCGACGGTGCCGGATACCGACAGGTTGGGGCGCGCGCCGGCCGGCAGCTTGCCGGGCAGGGCGACGTCCACGTCCACGCTGCCGTTGGAGACCGAGGGTGCCACCCGCGCCACCTTGCCTTCGAGCGTGGCGTTGGAGCCGACGTTCAGTTCCACCGCGACGGACTGCCCGACGGCGACTTCGCCGGCCTCGCTCGGCGGTACCTGCAGGACGGCCTTGAGCTTCTTCAGGCTGGCGAGGCGGGCGATATTGCCCCCCAGCGCAAGCGTCTGCCCGTTCTGCACCGGTACGCTTTGCACCACGCCGTCTATGCCGGCGGTGACCTTGAGGGCGTCGACCTCGGACTGCTTTTCGGCGAGCGAGGCCTGCAGGGCGTCCACTTTCGCCTGCTGGGCCTGGAGCTGTGCCTTCATGTTGTCGCGGAACGAGGCGATGCGCTGCTGCGTCAACTTGACCTGCTGGGCGTCGTTCTCGGCATCGAGTTCCGACCGCTGGTAGTCGAGCTTCGCGACCACGTGCTCGGCCACGAGCTGCTTCTGCGCCTTGGCCTTGAGGTCGGCGCTCTGGGCATCCGCCCGGGCGGTCGACAGCGTCGATTGCAGGTCGAGCAACTGGTTCTGGAGCTGCGCGCGCAGAGAGACGAGCGTGGCCCGCGCGTTGGCGAGGTCGGATTTTGCCCCGACGACTTCGGATTTGAGCTTGGGATTGGCGAGTATCGCCAGCACGCTGTCGGCCTTGACGTGGTCGCCGGGCTGGACCTTGACGTCTTCCACCACGCCCGGGGAGCGTGCCGTGACCCAGCGCCGCACTTCGGGCTTGAGCGTACCGGGTGCCTGCACCCGCACCTTCAGGCGCCCGGACTTCACGGTGGCGATCAGCAGGTCCGAGCGCGATACGGCGGCCCCGGACGGTATCAGGAAATACACCAGCAGGGCTGCGGCGATCGCGACGGCGATGCCGGAACCGACGAGGAGGCGTCGTCGCTGCTTGCGGCGGCGCTGGACGGCGGCGGGGATCTTGATGTCAGGCATATGGTCTCTCTGGGGCTGTTGCCGAAAGGCGATCGGTTGAATGGCCGCGGCGGTCACTGGTCATGGATGACCTCCGCGGGGTTGAGCTTCGCCGCACGGCGTGCCGGCAGGTAGCAGGCGAGCAGCGTGGTGAGGCCGAGCAGCGCTATCGTTGCGGCGAGCGTCGGCGGGTCGTAGGGCTTCACCTGGAACAGCATCGAATCCAGCGCATACCCGACGCCTACGGCGAGCGCCAGGCCTGCGACGAGGCCGGTGAGCAGCAACTTCGTACCGTCACGGATAACGAGCGAGGTGAGGTTCGTTTTTTCGGCGCCCATGGCGAGGCGGATGCCGAATTCATTGCGCCGCTGGCCAACCGTGAAGCTCAGCACGCCGTAGACCCCGACGATGGCGAGCGCCAGCGCAATGCCCCCGAAGGCGAGGAGCAGGATCATTGTCATCCGCCGGTCCCGGAGCGAGTTGTCGAGCTGCGCGTGCATCGTGCGGAAGTGGTACAAGGCGACATCCGGCGCCGCGCCCGCGACCAGTCTTCTCAGGGGTTTTATGAGCTTTTCCGGCGGCAGCGTCGTATGCACCAGTAGTATCGGGTTGGGAGTCAGCGAGCGGTCGAAATCGAAGTAGATGGCGGGTTGCGGCGGTTGCGACAGTTTCCCGAAACGCGTCGATGCCACTACGCCGATGATCGTCCTCTTGTTGCTGCTCCTGCGTCCCGGCCGTATCTGGCGTCCGACCGGGTCGGCGCCATGGAAGTACATGTTCGCGGTTTGCGTGTTGATGATGGCAACCGGCTTGCCGACGTCGCTCGCGCGGAATGCGCGTCCCTTGACGATCGGCATGTCAAGCGCCTTGAAGTACCCCGGGCTGACGCCGATGTTCAGTGCGCTCGGCAGGCTCCGGGAATCCGGCTGGTCCTGGCCCACGATAAAGAAATTGTTCAGCGGCAGGGGCCGGGTGCTCGAGGGAAGGATCGGGGTCATCACGGCTTG
>JBJKSR010000081.1:0-5052 GCA_046703965.1 Gammaproteobacteria bacterium
GAGGCGCAAGACGATGCCATCGCGCGCGAGGCCGACGCGTTGGCCGCGCAGGCCGGGGAAAAGCTGCAGGCCGACGCGCCCGACGCGGCATCGAGCGAGTGCACCGTGACGGCGCTGGTGCGCTACGCGGGCAACGACACGGCGCTACCCGTGGAGTTCGGGTCGGCGGACGAATTGCGGGCGCGTTTCACCGAGGCGCACCGCCGGCATTACGGCTTCGTGCTCGAAGACCGGGCGCTGGTGGTGGCCGCGCTGCGGGTAGAGGCGCGCGCCGCGGGCGAGCCGCCGGAGTGGCAGGGTCTGCCCGGGGGCGAGCCGCCGGCGCCGATCGCGGAGCGGGACGTGTGGTTCGGCGACGGCTGGGTGAAGACGCCCTTTTACCGGCGCTCGGAGTTGCCGCGTGGTTTCGCGGTTGCAGGACCGGCCGTGCTGGTCGAGGACACGGCGACCACGGTGATCGCCCCGGGTTGGCGTGCGCAACTCGGCGGCGAGGGCGAACTCGTCATGCGCCGCGAGCAGCGCAGCCGCCACGCCACGATCGGGACGGAACGCGATCCGGTGACCCTGGAGCTGATGAGCGCGCGCTTCATGGCGATCGCCGAGGAAATGGGTGAGGCGCTGCGGGCCTCGGCGCAGTCGGTGAACGTGCGCGAGCGGCTGGACTATTCCTGCGCCGTGTTCATGGCCGACGGTGCACTGGTCGCCAACGCCCCGCACATGCCCGTGCACCTCGGCGCGATGAGCGCCACGATCAAGGCACTCCTTGCGGCGCACGCGCCGCGGCCGGGTGAGGTCTGGGTAACCAACGACGTCTATGCCGGCGGCACGCACCTGCCCGACATCACCGTCATCACCCCGGTGTTCACCGGCGGCGACCAGCCCGATTTCTTCGTCGCCTCGCGCGCGCACCACGCCGATATCGGCGGCATCAGCCCCGGCTCCATGCCGGCGGCGAGCCGGCACATCGAAGAGGAAGGCGTGCTGATTCCGTTCATGCGCCTGGTGGCGGACGGCGAATTGCAGGAAGCGGCGGTGCGCAACCTGCTCAGCGGGGCGCGCTATCCCGCGCGCAACGTCGAGCGCAACCTCGCCGACCTGCGCGCTCAGGTCGCGGCCAACGCGCGCGGCGAACGCGACCTCCGGCGCCTGGCCGACACCTATGGACTCGGCAGCGTGCAGGCCTACATGCGCCATCTCGCCGATTATGCCGAGGAAGCGGTGCGCCGGGCGTTACGGCAGCTCGCCGCGCACGGGCGCTTCGAGGCGCCGCTCGACGACGGCAGCCGCATCGTGGTCACGGTCGACGTGGACCGGGACACGGGTTCGGCCGTGTTCGATTTCGCGGGCACCAGCGAGGCGCGCGAGGGCAACTTCAACGCCCCGCGGGCGGTGGTACGCGCCGCGGTGCTCTATGTGTTGCGCACGCTGATCGCCGAGCCGATTCCGCTCAACGACGGCTGTCTCGCGCCGGTCGAAATTCGCGTGCCGCCAAATTCGATGCTCGATCCGCCCCGGCCGCATGCCGTGGTGGCCGGCAACGTGGAAGTGAGCCAGGTCCTGACCGATGCCCTGCTTGCGGCGATCGGGCGACTCGCCGCAAGCCAGGGCACGATGAACAACCTCACCTTCGGCAATGCGCGCCACCAGCATTACGAGACACTCGCCGGCGGCGCCGGCGCGGGCAACGGTTTTGCCGGTGCGAGCGCGGTGCATACTCACATGACCAACAGCCGCCTCACGGATCCCGAGCTGCTGGAGTTCCGCTATCCGGTGATGCTCGAGGACTTCTCCATCCGCCACGGCTCGGGCGGCCCCGGGCGTTGGCGCGGCGGCGACGGTCTCGTGCGCCGGATCCGCTTCGATGAAGCCATGACGGTAACCATCCTGTCCAACCGCCGACACACCGATCCGTTCGGCCTGGCGGGCGGAAAGGCGGGTTCGCGCGGCGAGAACCGGGTCATCAGGAAAGACGGGCGCAGTGAAATCCTGGATTATGCCGAACGGGCCGAACTGCAAGGCGGTGACGCCGTGGAAATCAGGACGCCCGGCGGCGGTGGATATGGAGGGTAAGAAAAATCTTACGCAATTCGTGGGAATATGGCGTAACAGCAATAATAGAATGTAAGAACAATACTCAACGAAAAGCCAAGGGTGGCTATGGGCAGCAGCTCACGTACCGCGGCCTCTCGGAGCCGCACGGCGGACATACGCCGCTTCATCCTCGCGCACGTGCGCGAGCATCCCCGCGATATCGCCCGCTTGACGGCCGAGCACTTCGGCATCACCCGCCAGGCGGTCAACCAGCACCTGCAGCGCCTGGTCGAGGAACAGACCCTGGTCGCCGAAGGGCAGACGCGGGGCCATGTCTACCGGCTGATGCCCGCGCTGCAGTGGGTGAAAAGTTATCCGATCGACGGCGTCCGCTACGAGGACAGCATCTGGCGGACCGATATTCAGCCCCTGCTGGATTCGCTGCCGGGTAACGCGGTCCACATCTGGCTCTACGGCTTCACCGGCCTGTTCAACAATGCCATCGACCACTCGGGGGGCCGGCACATCCAGGTCGCGCTGCACCGGGATGCCGTGTTCACCGAACTGGCCATCATGGACGACGGGGTCGGTATCTTCAGCAAGCTGCAGCCCGGTCTCGGGCTGGAGACCGACCGGCATGTGGCGCTGGAACTGGCGAAAGGCAAGATCACGACCGATCCATCAAGGCATACCGGCGAGGACATCTATTTCATCTCCCGCCTGTTCGACGATTTCGACGTCTTCTCCCGCGGGCTCTGCATGTACAACGAACTCGGCAACATAGAAGCCTGGATGCTGGAGAAGGTCTGTTCGGCCGCCGGCACCGCGGTCTGGATGCGGCTGGACAACCAGACGCCGAAGGTTCTCGACAAGATGATCGACAGCTTTACCACGCGCAAGGAGTTCGGTTTCAACAAGACGGTGGTCCCCGTGCGCCTCGCCGAGAACGGGAGCCGGCTCGTGTCTCGCTCCAAAGCCAGGCGGATCGTCGCCCGCGCCGAGAACTTCAAGAAGGTGGTGCTCGATTTCAACGGCGTGGAGAACATCGGCCCCACCTTCGCCGACGAGATCTTCCGCGTCTTTGCCCGGGAGAATCCCGGCGTGGAGATCGTGACCGTCAATACCGTGCCCGCCGTGCAGCGGATGATCCAGCGGGCGCAATTGCACCGGGACAGGCAGGAGGGATCGAACACCGGTGCGGCGACCGGCGATGTCAACGGAGAGACCAAACGCTGAGCCGCGCGCCGCATCATTGGCAGAGACGCTTGTCAGGAGGACGAAGCCCATGGGAAAGGACCCCCGCAAGGGAATGACGGCCGACTCGATTCTCAAGACCGTGTTCGGTTACGGCGAGTTTCGCGGCAGACAACGCGACATCGTGGCCACGGTAGCCGGCGGCGGCGATGCGCTGGTGCTCATGCCGACCGGCGGCGGCAAGTCGCTGTGCTACCAGATACCCGCCTTGATGCGGCCGGGCGTCGGCATGGTGGTCTCGCCGCTGATCGCCCTGATGGCCAACCAGGTGGGGGCGCTGCGCCAGGCGCGCGTCGCGGCGGCCTGCCTCAATTCGAGCCTGGGGGCCGGCGAGCAACAGGCTGTCGAGCAACGGATGCGTGACGGTGCGCTCGACCTCGTCTACATCGCCCCCGAACGGCTCCTGCAGCCGCGCACGCTCGACCTGCTGGCGCGCTGCGAGGTGGCGCTCTTCGCCATCGACGAGGCGCACTGCGTATCGCAGTGGGGCCACGACTTCCGCCCCGAGTACCTGCAGCTCGCCGTGCTCGCCGAGCGTTTCCCGGAAGTGCCGCGCATCGCGCTCACCGCCACCGCCGACCTGCCGACCCGCGAGGAGATTCTCGCTCGCCTGCGCATGCCGGGGGCGCAGGTGTTCGTGCACAGCTTCGACCGCCCCAACATCTGCTATCGCGTGGCCGAGCGTCGCGATGGAACCCGCCAGCTGCTGCGCTTCATTCGCGACGAGCATCGCGGCGAGGCGGGCATCGTGTATTGCCTCTCGCGCGCGAAGACCGAGCGGGTGGCCGGGCGCCTCGCGGCGGAGGGCATCGATGCGTTGCCGTACCACGCCGGTCTGGCGCACGCCGAGCGCGAATGCAACCAGAACCGCTTCCTGACCGAAGACGGTGTCGTCATCGTGGCCACCGTGGCCTTCGGCATGGGCATCGACAAGCCGGACGTGCGTTTCGTCGCGCACCTGGACATGCCGGCGAGCGTCGAGAGCTACTACCAGGAAACCGGACGCGCCGGGCGCGACGGCCGGCCCGCCGACGCCTGGATGCTCTACGGGCTCAACGATGCCGTGCAGCGGCGGCGCATGATCGAGCAGTCCGAAGCCGGCGACGAGCGCAAGCGCGTCGAGCGGCGCAAACTCGATGCCATGCTCGCGTACTGCGAGTTGGCGACCTGCCGCCGGATCGATCTGCTGCGCTACTTCGGTGAAGCCCTGGGGGCGCCCTGCGGCAACTGCGATACCTGCCTGGACCCGCCCGAGACCTGGGAGGCGACCGAACCCGCCCGCAAGCTGCTCTCCGCCGTGTATCGCACCGGTGAGCGCTTCGGCGCCAATTACCTCATCGAGCACCTGCGCGGGGAGGCGAGCCCGCGCGCCGAGCGCCTCGGGCACACGCGGCTGTCCACGTTCGGCGTCGGCGAAGAGCTGCCGGAAAAGGCGTGGCGCTCGCTGCTCCGCCAGCTCGTTGCCCTGGGGTACCTGGAGACGGAACCGGAAGGCGGCGGGCTGCGCCTCGGCGAAGAGGCGAAGGCCCTGCTCCGCGGCAATCGAAGCGTGCGATTGCGCCGCGACCGCACTTCCCGGCGCCGGACGGGCAGCCGCGCCGCGGCCGACGTCGCGCCGGAACATGCCGCGCTGTGGGAAGCGCTGCGCGCGACCCGCAAACGCCTGGCGGACGAGCAGGGCGTGCCGGCGTTCAGGATCTTTTCGGATGCGACGCTGCGCGAAATGCTGTCGCACCGTCCCGCTACGGAGGCGGAAATGCTGGCCAT